>JACQEH010000256.1 GCA_016200675.1 Chloroflexota bacterium
TCCTCGTCCTCGGGCCGGCGCTCGAGCCCGCGCGCGCGCAGGGCAAGCCCATCCGGATCGGCGAGATCAACTCGTACAGCGGGCTCGCCACCGTCTTCACCTTCCCGTACAAAGAAGGACTAGCGCTGGCCACCCAGGAGATCAACGACGCGGGCGGCGTCCTCGGCCGGCCGCTCGAGTTCATCCATCGCGACGACAAGCTCAAGCCGGATGAGGCCGTGAAGGCCGCCCGCGAGCTCGTGCTCCAGGAGAAGGTCGTAGACCTCACGCACGGTGCCGTTGAGGAGGTTCTCGATCGGAACCACCCCGGCGCCAGCCCGGCCGTCCGTCACCGCCGAGAAGACCTCCCGGAAGCTCCCGACCGGCAACCGCGCCACGTCGGCGTAGGCGGCGATGACGGCATCCTCGGCGAACGCCCCGGGCTCCCCCGCGTAGGCGATCGGCGGGGTCACCGGAGCGAGCACGTGAGCGAGCGCGCGGAGGCGCCAACGCCGCGCACGGTCGCGATCACGGGCCGCCACGGGCTCGGCGCGGCCGGCAGCGCGGCCGGGCGCAAGGCGAAGCCGAGCACGCGAGCGAGCGCATGCCACCATGCGTGAGCGAGCGCGCGGAGGCGCCAACGCCGCGCACGGTCGCGATCACGGGCCGCCTCGGGCTTGGCGCGGCCGGCAGCGCGGCCGGGCGCAAGGCGAAGCCGAGCAGAGGGCCTCGATATAGGCCTCGATCGACGCCGCGATCGTGTTCGTGCTGGACGACGAGCCGCCGTACTCACCTTCCCCGCGAGCCCCCGTCGCCCCGGCGGGCGGGCGGATCCGGACGGACACCAGGCCCTCCGCGTCCGGCCCTTCGGCCAGGGCACGAACCTCGTAGGCGACCAGCCGAGGGTGGCCGTCGAGGACCTCGGCAAGGGCCTTGTCGACGGCGCCGAACAGGGCATCGACGGCGCCCGTGCCCTGCGACGAGGCCTGCCAGTGGTGATCGCCCGCCTCGATGACCACGGCGCCGCGGCTCTTGGTGTTGCTCCCGGACGTGACCGTCCAGCGGGTCAGGTGGAGGGCGTCTGGCTGGGGCATTCGGGGCTACCTCCCGGGGATGACGGTCGTGAAGTGGCGCTCGTCGCGGCGCCGGAGCTCGGCGCCGGACTTCCAGATGGCGTACTCGAGGCTGTCGGCCAGGGCGATCGCCGAGGCCGCGATGATGTTCGTGTCGGAGCCCATGGTGGACCATTCGCGGCCCCCATCGGCGGATTCGATGGTGACCCGCGTGCGCGCACCCGTGGCCGCGTCGGAGTCGAGGATCCGGACCTTGTAGTCGTAGAGGTGGACCGCATCGAGGACCGGGTAGAACGCCCCGAGCGCCTTCCGAAGCGCGGCATCGAGGGCGTTGACCGGCCCGTTGCCCTCGGCGGCCGTATGGAGCACCTCGCCGTCGACCTCGACCTTGACGGTCGCCTCGGCTCGCATCTCGCGGCCGTCGCGCTGCTCGACGAGGCAGGTGTAGTCGAGGACCTTGAACGGCGGCACGTACCCGGCCTGGTGGCGCCGGATGAGGAGCTCGAAGGACGCCTCGGCGCCTTCGAACGACAGGCCCTCGTGCTCGAGGCGCTTGATGAGCGTCGAGAGCTGCCGCGGGTCGACCCCTTCGAGGCGATGGCCGAGCTGCTCGGCCCGGATGGACGTGTTGGCCCGGCCACCGAGCTCGGAGACCACCAGCCGGCCCTCGTTGCCGACGGCCGCGGGCTCGATGTGCTGGTAGCTGCGCTCGACCTTGGCCACGGCCGCCCCGTGGACGCCGCCCTTGTGGGCGAAGGCGGACCGCCCGACATACGGCTGCCAGTCATTCGGGGCGAGGTTGGCGATCTCGGCGACGGATCTGGAGAGCTCGGTGAGGTGGGTCAGGTCGCCACCGCCGGCGGGCACGAGCGGCAGCTCCGTCTTGAGGGCGAGGTTGGCCAGGATCGAGACCATGTTGGCGTTGCCGCAGCGCTCGCCATAGCCGTTGATGGTGGCCTGGACGTGGCGGATCCCGGCCTGGACCGCCGCGATCGAGTTGGCCACCGCCAGCTCCGCGTCGTTGTGGGTGTGGATGCCCCACGTCACGTCCGGCGCGCCGGCGTCGGCGCCGAGCGCCGCCTGCGTCTCGGCGAGGACCTCGAGGAGCCGGCTCGTGAGCGTCCCGCCGTTGGTATCGCACAGGACGAGCGTCCGGGCGCCGGCGTCGCGCGCGGCCCGCAGGGTCGCGAGCGCATAGGCGGGATCCGCCGCATGGCCATCGAAGAAGTGCTCGGCGTCGTAGACCAGCTCCCGGCCGTGCTCGACAATGAACCGGACACTGTCCGCCACCATGTCCAGGTTCTCGGCCGGCGTCGCCCCCAGGACCTCGGTCACGTGCAGCAGCCAGCTCTTGCCGAAGATCGTCACCACCGGCGTCTCGGCCTTCACCAGCTCCTGGAGATTCGGGTCCTTGGCCGCGGTGTTGGAGCGGTGGCGGGTGGACCCGAAGGCGGCCAGCTTCGCCGTCCGCCAGGTCAGCGTCCGGGCCTGCCGGAAGAACTCGATGTCCTTGGGGTTCGAGCCGGGCCAGCCACCCTCGATGTAGGGCATGCCGTACTCGTCGAGCATCCGGGCGACGCGGAGCTTGTCGGCGAGGGAGAGGGTGACGTTCTCGCCCTGGGTCCCGTCTCGGAGGGTGGTGTCGTAGAGGATGACCGGGACGTCCGGCCCGGTCGAGGGATTCATGGAAGGTGGCTCCTGCGGTCGAAGGTCGGGGTGGATCAGGCGGGGCCGGCGGCGACCGACGTGGCCGCCGCCCGGCGAATGGAGATCCGTTCGATCACCGCATCGGCCATCGCCCGCGTCCCGACGTGACGGAGGCCGTCCAAGTCGGCCGACGTGGCCCCGGCGGGCACGAGGTCGCGGGTCCGGAAGCCGTCATCGAGGGCTGCGCCGACGGCCGCCTCGACCGCATGGGCGGCGGCCTCGAGCCCGAGCGACCAGCGCAGGAGCATCGCCGTCGAGAGGATCGTCCCGAGCGGATTGGCGACGTCCCTGCCGGCGATGTCGGGGGCCGAGCCGTGGATGGGCTCGTACAGGCCGAAGCGGCCGTGGGCCGTCCGCCGCTCCCCCAGCGACGCGGACGGCAGCATGCCGAGGCTGCCGGCCAGGACCGCGGCCTCGTCCGACAGGATGTCGCCGAAGAGGTTCTCGGTGACGAGGACGTCGAACGCGGCCGGCTGCTTGACCAGGAGCATCGCGCAGGAGTCGACCAGCTGGTGGCCGACAACGACGGACGGGTACTCGCCCCGGAGCTCGTCGACGACCTTCCGCCACAGCCGCGACGTGGCCAGGACGTTCGCCTTGTCGACGCTCGTCAGCTTTCCGCGGCGGCCCTGGGCGAGCTCGAACGCGAGGCGGACGACCCGTCGGATCTCCGCCTCCGTGTACCACAGCGTGTCGACCGCGACCCGCCCGTCAGACGTGACGCGCTCCTCCGAGGGCCGGCCGAAGTAGAGGCCCGAGGTCAGCTCCCGGACGATGAGCAGGTCCACGCCGGCGAGCAGCTCCGGCCGCAGCGGCGACGAGGGGATGAGGGCCGGATGGACGGTCACCGGCCGGAGGTTGGCGAAGAGCTCGAGGCCGCCGCGCAGGGCGAAGAGCGCCTGTTCCGGCCGGACACGGGCGTTCGGGTCGTCCCATCGGGGGCCACCGACCGCGCCCAGGAGGATGGCATCCGCGGCGCCCGCGGCCTCCACGTCCTCGGCCCGGATTGCGGCGCCATAGGCGTCGATGCCGGCGCCGCCGGCCACGACTTCGATCCACTCGACGCCGAATCCGAAGGCGTTCCCGGCCGCTTCGAGCACGCGTCGAGCCGCCTCCACGACCTCCGGCCCGACGCCGTCGCCGGGGATGGCCGCGAGCCGGTACGTGCCGCCCACTACGGCAGCTCCTCGGCGGTCCGCTGGGCGACGAAGGCCGGCGAGGCCGGCCCGATCTCGGCGCCGTGCAGCTTGTTGACGGCCGCGAGGTAGGCCTCAACCGAGGCCTCGATGATGTTCGTCGACAGCCCGTGTCCAGAAACCACGAGGGCGCCCGGGCCGTCGTCGGACGACCGCCGGCAGCGGACGAGGACCCGGCCCTGGGCATCTTCGCCGCCGGAGACCGCCTTGATCTCGTAGCTCTCGAGGACCGGATGCCAGCCGAAGACCGGCTGGACCGCGGCGTCCACCGCGGCGAAGAGGGCATCCACGGGCCCGTTGCCGATGGCGGCCTCGGCCCGCTCCGTGTCGGCGACGGCGAGTGAGACCATCCCCGTCGCCTTGCCGGCGTGCGACGAGGTCACGTTCCAGCCCTCGAGGCGGACGGCCTGGGGGACCTCGGCGACCCGCTGCTCGACGAGGGCGTGGAGGTCCGCGTCGGTGACCTCCTTCTTGGCGTCGGCCAGAGCGACCGCCGCGCGGTAGAGCTCGTCGAGGGCCTCGCCATCGACCTCGTGGCCGAGCTGGCGGAGCTTCTGCTGGAGGCCGCGCCGCCCCGACAGCTTGCCGATGGTCAGCTGGCTCCCGGTCAGCCCCACCGACTGGGGAGTCATGATCTCGTAGGTCAGGGGATTCTTGATCACGCCGTCCTGGTGGATCCCGGATTCGTGGGCGAAGGCGTTGCCCCCGACGATCGCCTTGTTGGGCTGGACGGCAAAGCCGGTGAGGTAGCTGACCAGTCGCGAGGCGGCCGTGATCTGCTCGGTCTGGATGCCGGCGGCGAAGCCCGGGAACTGGGTGGGGCGCGTCCGGAGGGCCATGACGACCTCCTCGAGCGACGCGTTGCCGGCCCGCTCGCCCAGGCCGTTGATCGTGACCTCCACCTGGCGGGCGCCGGCCTGGACCGCCGCCAGGGTATTGGCCGTGGCGAGGCCGAGGTCGTTGTGGCAGTGGACGCTGATCGTGGCCTGCTCGCCGACGAGCTGCACGGCCCGCCCGACGAGGGCCCCGAACTCGGCCGGGATCGCGTAGCCGACGGTGTCCGGGATGTTGATGGTCGAGGCGCCGGCCTCGACGACGGCCTCGTAGACCTGCATGAGGAAGTCGACGTCCGTTCGGGAGGCGTCCTCGGCCGAGAACTCGATCTCGGCATCGCGGCCCAGCTCCTTGCGGCCGTGGCGGACCCAGCGAACGGCTTCGGCGAGTGCCTCCTCGCGCGAGATCCGGAGCTTGTGCTTGAGGTGGATGTCGCTGGTGGCGATAAAGACGTGGAGGTGGGGCCTCTCGGCGACCTTGATCGCCTCGATCGCCCGCTGGGGATCGCCATCGCGACAGCGCGCGAGGGCCGCCACCGCGATCCCGCCCTTCGTCTCCTGGGCGATGCGCCGAACGGCCTCGAAATCGCCGGGGGAAGCGGCAGGGAAGCCGGCCTCGATGACGTCCACCTTGAGCCGCGCCAGCTGCCGCGCGACCTCGAGCTTCTCAGCCGCGGTCAGGCCGGCGCCAGGCGCCTGCTCGCCGTCGCGGAGGGTCGTGTCGAAGATCCGGACGGTACCCGCCGGGACGAACGGCCCCGACGGGCGAGGTACGGCGGCCGCCATCAGCGGCCGCCCGTCGATTGCTCGGCCGCTGCCTGGGCCTCGCCCGCCCGGACGACGACCGGGTTGAGGAACTGCATCTGGGCCCGGAGGTCCGCCCCGACCTGCTCGATCTGGTGGTTGCGATCCCGCTCTCGCAGGCGCCGGAACTCGGCCCCGCCGGCCTCCTGCTCGGCGATCCAGCGGTCCGCGAAGGAGCCGCTCTGGATGTCGGCCAGGACGTCCTTCATGGCCGCCTTGACACCCTCCGCAACGCGCGGTCCGGAGACGTAGTCGCCGTACTCGGCGGTGTCGCTGACGCTGAAGCGCATGAAGTTGAGGCCGCCCCGGTACATGAGGTCGACGATGAGCTTGAGCTCGTGCATCGTCTCGAAGTAGGCAAGCTCGGGCTGGTAGCCGGCCTCGACCAGGGTCTCGAAGGCGGCCTTGATGAGGGCCGAGACGCCGCCGCACAGGAGGGCCTGCTCACCGAAGAGATCGGTCTCGGTCTCCTCCTTGAACGTTGTCTCGAGGACGCCGGCCCGGGTCGCGCCGAGGGCCCGGGCGTAGGCGAGCGTGCGCGCCCGGGCGGTGCCCGACGCGTCCTGCTCCACGGCGAAGAGGGCCGGCACGCCGCCGCCGGCCTGGTAGACGCTCCGCAGGAGGTGCCCCGGCCCCTTGGGCGCCACCATCCCGACGTCGATCGTCGACGGCGGCCGGATCCGGGCGAACCGGATGTTGAAGCCGTGGGCGAACATCAGGAGGGCCCCCGGCCGGAGATTCGGCTCGATCTCGGCGTCGTACACCGCCTTCTGGGCCGTATCCGGGACGAGGATCATCACGATGTCGGCGGCCTTGACGGCCTCGGCGACGGTCCGGACCTCGAGCCCCGCCCCCTGCGCGAGGGCCCGGCTCTTCGAGCCCTCGGCCAGGCCCACGATCACCTTGACCCCCGATTCGTGGAGGTTGAGGGCGTGGGCGTGGCCCTGGCTGCCGTAGCCGATGATCGCCACCGTCTGGCCGTCCAGCGCGGTGGCGTCGACGTCGTTGTCGTAGTACATCCGCGCCGTCATCGCTTGAGTGCCTCCTCGATGGATCCGGAGCCGCGGGTCATGACGACGGCGCCGGTCCGGACCAGTTCCTTGATGCCGTAGGTGCGGGCAAGGGCGACGAACGCGTCGACCTCGGCCTCGGTGCCGCTGACCTCGACGATCGCCGACTCGGCGGCGAGGTCGACGATGCGGCCCTTGCTCAGTTCGACGAGCTTGAGCAGCTCGGCCCGGTTGGCGCCGCCCACCCGGACTTTGACCAGGGCCAGCTCGTGCTCCACGGTCGGCTCGGCGGTGACATCCTGGACCTTCAGGACGTCGATGAGCCGGTAGAGCTGCTTGGCCGCCTGCTCCACGGCGACGTCGTCTCCGTGGAGGGTGATCGTCATCCGGGACAAACCCTCCTGGTCCGTGTGGCTCACGGCCAGGGAGTCGATGTTGAAGTTGCGGGCGCGCATCAGGCTGGAGACGCGATTCAGCACGCCCGGCTTGTCCAGGACGAGGGCGACGAGCCGGTGGACCTTCGTGTCGCCACTGCCCGGGAGGGCGCGCGGCGGCGGCGCCGAGTGCGCCGGGATGGCTCCGTGGTCGCTCATTCCTCGGGCCCGCCCCAGGTCTCGATGAGGTCGGACAGGCCCTTGCCGGCCGGCATCATGGGGAAGATGTTCTGCTCGCCGGCGATCTCGAACCAGACGAAGGCCGGCCCGTCGACGCCCTGCGCGAAGCGGATCGCGTCGTCGACCTCCTCGGGCGTCGTGGCCTTGACGGCCGGGATGCCGTAGGCGTCGGCGAGCTTGAGGTAGTCGGGGCCCTGGAGGTGGGCCGAGTGGTAGTTGCCGGCGTAGATGATCTCCTGCCACTGGCGTATCATGCCCAGCTTCTTGTTGTCGAAGAGGGCGATCTTCACCGGGATCCGGTCCTGGACCAGGGTCATGAGCTCCTGGCTCGTCATCTGGAAGCCGCCGTCGCCGGCGATCGCCCAGACCTCGCGGTCCGGGTTGCCGAGGGCGGCGCCCATCGCCGCCGGGACGCTGAAGCCCATCGTCCCGAGGCCGCCCGAGCTGACGTGGGTGTTGGGGTGGCGGAAGCCGGCGTAGCGGGCCAGCCACATCTGGTTCTGGCCGACATCGGCCACGTAGATCGCCTCGTGGTCGGTCAGCTCGCCGATGCGCTGGACGACGTAGTCGGCGGACAGGAGTCCGTCACGCCAGGCGCCGGAGCCGTGCCAGGACGAGGCGACAGACTCGCGCTTCCAGTCGGCGAGCTGATCGAGGTACCCGGCGCGTGCCTCCCGAGGCACGGCGTCGACCATCGGCAGGAGCTGGCGGAGGACGCGGCCCGCGTCGCCGACGATCGGAACCTCGACGGCAACGTTCTTGCCGATCTCCGCCGGATCGATGTCGACGTGGATGATCCGGGCGTACGGGGCGTAGGTCCGGACGTTGCCGGTCACCCGGTCGTCGAAGCGCATCCCGATCGCGATCAGGAGGTCCGCCGACTGGATCGCCCGGTTGACGTGCTTCCAGCCGTGCATGCCCATGAAGCCGTAGGCCAGCGGGTGGGTCTCGTCCATCGCCCCGATCCCGAGGAGCGTCCAGGCGACGGGAATGTTCGACTTCTCGGCGAAGGCCAGAAGGTCCTTCTCCGCGCGGGCATGAAGGATGCCGTGGCCGGCCAGGATCACGGGCCGCTTCGCCGCGGCGATCTCGGCGGCCGCGGTCTTGAGCTGGCGGTAGTGGCCGTCCATGTTCGGGCGGAACCCGGGCAGGCCGGCGATGACCTCGGCCTCGGACGGATGGGCCGCCGTCGTCTCCTGCTGGAGGGCGTCCTTGGTGATGTCGACGTGGACGGGTCCGGGGCGGCCCGTTCGCGCGATGTGGAAGGCCTCGGCCAGGACCCGGGGCAGGTCGTCCGCATTCCGGACGAGGTAGTTGTGCTTGGTCATCGGCAGGGTGATGCCGTTGATGTCGATCTCCTGGAAGGCATCCTTGCCGATCAACGCGGAGGGCACGTTGCCGGTGATGGCGACCAGCGGGATCGAATCGAGCTGGGCAGTGGCGATGCCGGTGACGAGGTTCGTGGCCCCGGGGCCAGACGTCCCCATGCAGACGCCGACCTTGCCGGTGGCCCGGGCGAAGCCGTCGGCCGCGTGGGCACCGCCCTGCTCGTGGCGGACGAGGATGTGGCGGAGCTCCGGGTGGTCGCCGAGGACGTCGTAGAGGGGCAGGATGACGCCGCCCGGGTAGCTGAAGAAGACGTCGACGTCCTGGCGGAGGATCGCCTCGCAGACGACGTCGGCGCCGATGCGGGGACGGGGAGTTCGCTCGGCCGGCGTGCCCTCGGCCGGGACCGACGGCGCGGCGGTGCCCTCGTGGAGCATTTCCCGCTGGGCTTTCTCGATGGCCGCGGCGTGGACCGTGCCGGCTGCCGGCATGTGGCTGCGGCGGACCCGCGCGGCGGCCGTCGTCGCTGCGGCCGCTCCGTCCGGCGTGGCAGGCGTGTCGGGGGTGTCGGGCGTGCTCGGTGTGCGCGGCGTGCCGGGCACGGCTCGGCTCGGCCGTTTCGCCGAGCCACCCTTCGTCATCGTCATCGGTCCTGCCCCTTCCTCGTCGCGGCCCCGCCGCCGTACCTCGTCCGGAAATGACAAGACCCTCGCCACCCGGCGAGGGTCCCTTGGTCTTCGGTGGTCTGTCGGGCTACGAGCGCCCGTCCCTCCGTCGTCCTCGGTTCTCTCGCCGGGAGCCGGTAATGAGGCCAAGCAGGCTCTCAATGCCGACCAGGAGCGAGCGAATAAGGGAGAGGAGGACTACCTCGAGCGAGTCGTCTTCGATCGGCATCTGCACGCGCCGGCCATCGCTCGTCACGACGACGGCGACACGGCGGCGATCAAACCCGTTGAAGGTACGCACGGTCCGCGCAGTCTACGTGGCACTCGTTCGATGTGCAACCACCCCGGGCCGCGCCGAGCGC
>JACQEH010000246.1 GCA_016200675.1 Chloroflexota bacterium
GGCGGCGATGACCACCGCTGCCACGCCGATGAGGATCGACGGGACGGTCACGCTGGCGAGGCCCATCCGGGTCCTGATCGTCGGGTAGGCCTCCCGCCGTCGTGGACGTTCCCACACCGGTCCGGCTTGGTCGAGCGCGTGGTCGCGCTCGCGCTGCCTCGGGAGCGGCGCTCCTCGACGGCCCGCCATGGGCTGCTCCCGCTCCTCCTCGACAGCTTCGTCATCGTCCGCCGTCGTCAGGCGCAGGGGAATCGGCTCCGTAACGGTCCCCGGCGGCGACTCGCGCCAGGCCGGCGCGGCCGGTGACACGGCGCCGCCGTGGGAAGCCCGTTCCGGAACTGGCGGGGTGGGTCCTGACGTACCGGACGACGCCACCGGCGACGACGCCCCGCCCACGAGGCGGTCGGCGAAGGAGCCGGCCAGCCCTCCTCCACGCTGGGGCGGCAGCGGTCCGATGTCCCGCTCGTCATCGTCGTCTTCGGCGTCCTGGTCGCCGCCCAGCCAGGGCGGCGGCGCGGACCACTCACGGGGCGGGTTCCGGCGCGGCAGCTCCGCATCGACGAGCTGGGCCGGGCTTCGGTCGGTGGCCCCGGGTCCCAGCTCGGCGCCGGGCACGACGGGCGGCGGGATCGCCTCGGCCGCGACGGCGGTCGCCCGGGCGGCTTCGCGACGGGCCCAGTCCTGGAAGGTGGGGCAGACCGGGAAGGCCGATGAGAGGCAGTAGGCCTCCTGGTGGGCGAGGGCCCTCGGCGCCGGGCGAACCTCCGCGTAGCAGCGGTGCCGGTGGTCGGGGCCGCCCGCCCGTGCGTCGCGATCGTCGTCGAAGGCCACGAAGGGGCAGGCCGGTGCGCCGTCGACGATGGGCAGCCCTCGATCCGACATCGGGGCCATCATACCGGCCGGCCGCGCGAGGAAGCCGGGATCCGGCAAGAGGTTGGCAGCGAGGGGACCTGATTGACCGGCTCGGAGCGCCGTCGTACTCTGCGGGTGATGGCGATGGTGTCCGCCAAGGCGCTCTGAGCGTCTGAACCGCCCGATCCGGGCTGATGGCTCCTGACTGCTGGGCAGCCAGGAGCCTGTTGGTCTGGTATCGGGAGGGATCGTGGATAACACCTACCTCATTGCCGCGGAGTGGATGGCGCTCGCCCTGGTTGCGAGCCTGATCTCCATCCGCCTTGGAGTCTCGGTCGCGCTGCTCGAGATCGGGATGGGCGTGATCGGCGGGAACTTCCTCGGGTTCCACACGACGCCGTGGATCGACTTCTTGGCCACATTCGGCGCCGGGCTCCTGACGTTCCTGGCCGGGGCTGAGATCGACCCCGAGTCGATGCGTCGCCACGCGAAGGTCGCACTCACAGTGGGCGTCGTCTCCTTCGCGGCGCCCTTCGCCGCCGCGTTCGCGTTTGCCTACTTCGTGGCGGGATGGCAGCTCCAAGCCGCCGAGATTGCCGGCGTGGCGCTCTCTACGACTTCGGTGGCAGTTGTCTACGCCGTGATGATCGAATCGAAGCTGGCGGAACAGGACCTCGGCAAGACCATTCTCGCCGCATGTTTCGTGACCGACCTCGGGACGGTCCTCGCGCTCGGCGTCCTCTTTGCTGACTTCAGCCCACCGCTCATCGTCTTCATCGTCGCGATGGCGGTCGCCCTGTACTTCATGCCGCGCTGGACCCGCTGGTTCGTCGTCCACGCATCCGGCCGGGTGTCCGAACCGGAAATCAAGTTCATCTTCCTCATCCTGTTCACACTCGGCGGGCTTGCCACTCAGGCGAACAGCGAGGCGGTCCTGCCCGCCTACCTTGTCGGTTTGGCGGTCGCCGGCGTGTTCGTCCGCGATCGCGTCCTCGTCCATCGAATGCGGGCCATCGCGTTCAGCCTCCTGACGCCCTTCTACTTCATCAAGGCGGGGCTGTTCATCGCCTTGCCGGCGGTCGCCTCCGGCATCGGCCTCATCGTCGCGCTCCTGGCGGTGAAAGTCGGGGCCAAGGTCGTCGGAGTCTGGCCGACCGCTCGGGCGTTCGGCATGCCGGTCCGCGAGGCGAACTACACTACGCTGCTGATGTCGACGGGGTTGACCTTCGGCACGATCTCGGCGCTCTTCGGGCTGACCAATAGGATCATCGATCAAACCGCCTACACGATCCTCGTAACGGTCGTCGTCTTGTCGGCCGTCATCCCAACGCTTATCGCGACGACCTTCTTCGAGCCGCGCAACACCGTCGGGATCGAGCTCGAGGAGATCGAGGCCGCCGAGGAGATCGACGCCGGGCCGTTTCCGCGGCTGCGCCGTCCGGCTGCGCCGATCGAGGAGGCGCCGCAGCGGACCACTGAGCCCGCCCGGCGGTCGTCGAGGATCGGCGACGACGTCGAGCCGGCATGACGTAGGTTGTGAACGACACCGTGGACGTCAACCTCCTCGTATCCAGCAAGGAGGCCCCAGAAACACGAACGGCTCCTGGAGCCGAGCCCCAGAAGCCATCACCCGCCAGCCGGGATTCCGCGCGAGCTTCATCGCGCATTGCGTGCTGCGTCGGATTGTTTCGCGAGAGGCCCAGGGTGTCAATCGAGGGCAATCACAGCGAGTGCAGGGCGCTCGCAGATGGCCGTCTGAAGATCGACGTGGCGGGCCGAAGCCCGTAACTCCATGGGAGGGCTCCGGGTCAGCCATCTCCTAACCCGGTCGACGTTTGACAGCCCCGTCCGACCTCCGGACACTCAGCGGAACAGCCCGATCGCGTCCCCCAGCCCCTGAAGGAGCCAGCATGTCCCTCCGCCGCACCCTCGCCACGTTCCTCGCCCCCACGACCACCGTCCGCGCCCACTGCGACCTGCCGTGCGGCATCTACGACCCCGAGCAGGCCCGCATCGAGGCCGAGTCCTGCTACCGGACCCTCGAGAAGTACGCGGCCAGCGAGGACGCGACCTTCCGGACCCGGGCCCTCGTCATCAAGGAGGAGCGGGCCGACCTGGTCAAGCATCACCTCGACGTCCTCTGGCACGACTACTTCAAGCCCGAGCACCTCGAGGCGGTACCGAACCTCCACGACCTCTTCTGGCAGGCCAACAAGCAGGCCTCCAAGGTCAAGGCCTCCACCGACGTCGCCGAGGCGCGGAAGCTCCTCGACCTCATCGACCAGGTCGACGCGGCCTGGAAGGCCACCGGCGGACCCGGCAAGACGCGGCTGGCCGGCCGGCCGAGCTGAGCGTCGGTCCCTTCATCCCATGACGCCGGAGCCGGGCGATCCCGCTCCGGCGTCGTCGCGTCCGGGGCGCATGACGACGCTGGCTCGGCGCCTCCGCGGGCCGTGGCGGGTGACCGTCGCGGAGGCCTCGATGCTGCCCGCGATCACCCCTGGCGACTGGCTTCTGGTCGACCCGACGACGCGGTGCTGGCCGCGACCGGGCGCCATCGTGGTCTTCCGCGAGCCCGAGACGGACGACCTCGCGATCAAGCGCGTCCGGGCCCGGGCCGGCGAGCGGGTTCCTTTCAATGGCGGCTTCATCGTGATCGGCGCTGACGAGGCGTGGCTCGAGGCGGACGCCACCGTGGCCGACGCCCAGGCTGCCGGCTATGGTCCGCCCATCGACTCCAATCGCTTCGGGCCGGTCCCGGTGTCCCAGCTCGTCGGGCGCGCCTGGTTCCGCTACGGTCCGCCCGGCCGGATCGGGCGGCTCCCCGGCCGGATCGGACGGCTCCCCGGCGGGGCCTCCGGCCGTCCCTGAGCGCGGCTATCCTCGGCCGATGCACGACGCCGATCGAACCACGCCAGCCGACGCCATCGACCTCGGGGTCCCGCTCCCGGGCGCGCCCGAGCCGTGGAGGGGCAGCGAGATGCCGAGCTCCCGGCCCGGCCCGACGTACCACATGACGGACATGATCGAGGCCGAGCCGGCGCTTGCCCGCCGGATCCTGACCCGACTCCTGGAGCCCGACGGCTCGGCCGCCAGGCTGGCCGCGACGATCCGGACCACCGCCGCCGCGGGCCAGCCCATCCTGGTCACCGGCTGCGGGACGAGCGAGCATGGGGCCCTCGCCGTCGCCGACATCCTGCGCGATGCCCAGCGCGCCGCGGGCCTCCCGAACGGGCTCGGCGAGGGTGGCGCGCCGCACGTTGTCCAGGCCTTCGAGGGCTCGCTCGAGGTCGCCCTGGGCGGACCCGGCAGCCTCGTCATCGGCGTCAGCCACGAAGGCGGGACCTGGGCGACGAACCGGGCCCTCGGCAGCGCCCGCGACGCCGGGGCGACGGTCGCCCTGATCACGGCCGCGGCGAACTCGCCCGGGACGATGCTTGCCGGGCTGGTGGTCTCGACGGACGAGATCGACCAGAGCTGGTGCCACACGGTGGGCTACCTCTCGCCGATCCTCGCCGGGGCTGCGGTCGGCGCGCACCTCGCGACCTCGGAACTCGACGTGGCCGCCGCCTCGATGCTCCTGGCAGCGGGCCTCGCCGACGCCGCAACCACCGCCCTGGCCGGCCTCGCGGCGCGACTCGCCGAGGTCGAGCGGATCATCGTCCGCGGGAGCGGTGCTGACCGGGCCGCGGCCCGCGAGCTGACCCTGAAGATCGAGGAGGGCGCCCACATCCCGGCCGCGATGCGCGACCTCGAGACGATGCTCCACGGCCACCTCGCGGGTACCGACCACCGGACGGGCCTGGTCCTCGTCCTTGCCGATCCAGCCGCGCGCGGTGCGCGCACGGCGCGGGCGCTCGGCGTCCTGCGCGCCTGCCGGGCGATCGGGATACGGGTCGGGGCGATCGTGTCCGAGGTCGTTGCCGGTGCCGTCGACGGCGCCCTGACGCCCGCCGGGCGCGTCGTGGTCCCCGACACGTCGGGTCTCCCCGACGCGGCGGGCGCGCTGATCGCGACGACCGTCCCGCTCCAGCGCCTCGCCCTCGGCCTGGCCCTGGCGCGGGGCATCGATCCCGACCCGATCCGGCGCGACGACCCTCGCTACCTGGCCGCCTCGGAGGCTGCCGGCTGAGTTCCGCGCCATGGCACGCGACCGCGCCTGGTTGATCCCGGGCGCGACCGCCCGGCCAACGGCCCGGCGCGACCGCCCCGCCGACCGCCCCGCCGACCGCTCCCATTAATTTGTGCTGGTGTCACACAAACGTGTGGTACGCTCGGGCCGAACAGGGTGAAACGCCGGGCTTCCCCGGCGCTGGAGGATGGGACATGGCCGAGGCCTTCTTCGCGGACGTACCGGGGCGCATCCCGTTCGGCGGGCTCACGTCCACCGACCCGCTCAGCTACAAGGTCTACCAGCCGGACCGGCTGGTCCTCGGCAAGCGCATGGCCGACCACCTGCGCATCGCGGTCTGCTACTGGCACTCCTTCAACTGGCCGGGCTCCGACGTCTTCGGCGTCGGGACGTTCGATCGCCCCTGGCTGGACGCGCGCCTGGATCCGATGCTGGCGGCCCGGGCCAAGATGGACGCCGCCTTCGAGTTCTTGACCAAGCTCGGCGTCGAGTGGTTCTGCTTTCACGATCGGGACATGGCCCCCGAGGGCGCGACGTTCGCCGAATCGACCGCCAACCTCAACACTCTCGCCGACGAGGCCCAGGCGCGCATGGAGAAGAGCGGCGTCA
>JACQEH010000259.1 GCA_016200675.1 Chloroflexota bacterium
AGCGCCTTCCGCAGGCGTGCCAAACTGTCGGCCGGGGCCACGGGCGATCCTCCGCTGTCGATTGCCAAACCAACAGCGTCAGGGTATCCAGTGGCCCCTTCTCCATGCCCCTGGTGTCCGGCTTCACCGTGGGCTGCAAGGTCTAGGGATTGGGTTGTCGACCTCGATCACGTGCCTCGGCTGGCTCCGTGCTCCTCCACGCCGGCGATAGGCGCTCCGGATCAGCGCCGGCGGCTCTCGCGCGCTCCGCCGCCGCGCTCTCGAGCGCGGCCCAGTCCGGTGGACTGATCCTTGCCGCCGCAGCATTTGGATCGAGGATGACTCCGAGCACGGCCCGCGTGATCGTGTCGATGGCCGCCTCCGCGCCCGACCCGCGACGGACCGCGAGCTCCTCGTAGACGGTCGGCGTCGTCAGGGCGAAGGCCTGGTCGGCCGCCGATTCGGAGGTCAGGCTGGGCATGAGCCTGCCTTCCTGGCGAAGGCGCTCGGCGATCGCCCAGTAGTGAGCGTGGCGAAGCCGATCGATGTAGTCCATCTCGCGGCTTACGACGGGATCGACGCGGCGTGACCGAAGCAGGTATTCGACGTACGGCCAGGCCTGCCCCCAGAAGGACACGGTCGCCGCGATCATCCGTCGCATCGCCGTCTCACCATCCGGGCTTCGGAAGACCTCACGGAAGGCATCGAACAGTCCCGTCGATCGCTGAATGTCGTCCACGAGCGCGATCAGGAGGCCGCCTTTCGACCCGAACTGGTCGTAGACCGTCTGAATCGCGACACCCGCATGACGGGCAATCGCGGTGACCGGGAGCGACAACTCGGCCATCGGGATCAGCTCCCGCGCCGCGCCCAGCAGGCGCGAGCGGGTATCGAGTCGCTGCGCCGTGCGGCGCGCGGCGCCATCGCTCCGTTCATCCACGCACGGATATTGACAGGTAGAATGTAATTCTGCTACAAGAATGGCGTTCTACTAATCCTGGGTGGAGAAGGAGGTCCGCGATGCGCGCCCCGTACGACGTGCGGCTTGGTGCCGTGGCAGGTTGGATCGGCTTCATCGGCGTCGTCGGCGCCTTCATCATCCTCCCGACGGCACTCGCCGGACAGCCGCCGACGGCGCGCACCGATCCGGCGGCGGTGATCGCCTACTTCCGCCATCCCGAATTCGTGGCGATCAACGCGGTCATCGGCGTCTTCTTCGGGATCCTCGCGATCGTGGCGTTCGCGATGGGCCTCCGATCGGTCCTCGTGGCGACCGGCGACGAACGTGCTCGAGTCCTTGCCAACCTCGGCCTCGCGCTCGTCCTCGTGACCGCCCCGGTGTACCTCGTCTCGAGCGCGATCGGAGCCACGCTCGTCCAGGCGACAGCCGGCGATCCGGCGACCTTCGCTACGCTGTTTCGCCTCTATGACCTGATGTACAACGGTGGAGCAGACGTCCTCGAAGGCGCCTGGATCGGCGCTTTCGCGATCGCCGGGCTCGGAGGGTCCTTCCCGCGCTGGCTTGGCTGGCTCGGGATTGGCGTCATGGCCACGCGCTGGATCAAGGCGTTCGTGCCGGTGGCGGCGGTCCCCGAGGCGATCATCCCGATCAGCGGGGTCCTCTTCCTTGCCTGGTTCCTGGCGATCGTCGTGGCCCTGACCAGCAAGGCACGGCGGCCATGGCTCGGGGTGCGCCAAGCTCGATCACGGCCGTCTGAGGCCCACCCCAAGGAGCTCAGACCGGCGGCAGCTCCTGGAGGTCGGTCTGAGCCGCCGCGAAGAGGTCGCCGACGGCGGCAACGCGCGCCGGCATGGTCCGGATCGTCCAGCGATTCGGGCGGAGGTCCGGATCGTCGAGCTCTTCCCAGGCGATCGGGGCCGAGACCGGGGCCCCTGGCGCCGGGCGAACCGCGTACGGCGCGACGAGGGTCTTGATCGCGGCGTTCTGGGTATAGTCGAGGCGGGCTTTGCCACCGCGGTTGCTCTTCGCCCACTCCCAGGAGACGAGGTCCGGGACCACCGCGCCGACGGCTCGCGACAGGGCCTCGACCCAGGCACTGGTCTGGGCGTAGTCGTACCGCGGCACCACCGGGATCCAGGCCTGGATTCCACGCTGGCCGGTGACCTTGGGGTAGCCGCGGACCCCGAGATGCTCCAGCGCCGTCCGAAAGAGCCGGGCCAGGACGACCGTCTCGTCCCAGGTCGTGGTCGTGCCGGGGTCGATGTCGATGAGGGCGAACGTCGGCCGCCAGGGAGCGTCGAGGCGGGATGTCCAGGCATGGATCTCGAAGGCGGCCTGGTTGCCCAGCCAGCAGAGCGTCCCGACCCGGTCGGCGATGACGTGCTCGTTCGCCGCTCGGGCCTCGACGCCGACCTCTCGCCAGCGCCGGAGCCACCGGGGATCGGTTGGCCGGAGGTCCTTCTGCCAGAAGCCCGGAGCGCGCGCCCCGTCAGGGAAGCGATGCAGGTTGAGCGGCCGCCCTGCGAGGTGCGGCAGCATCGTCGGGGCGATGCGGGCGAAGTACCGCACGAGCTCCCGTTTCGTGACTGGGCCACCCCCCTCGCCCGGGGCGGCCTCGAAGATCACCTTGTCCAGGTTCGTGAGCTTGAGTTCGACACCCCCGACCCACCAGGTTCCCTCGCGCCCGAGGCGCTCGAAGGCGGCCAGCTCGTCGTCTGTGGCGGCCCACGGGTACAGATGGTCGGGCGGCTCCCCGGACGGCGCCGAGTCCG
The DNA here is from genome assembly GCA_016200675.1 of Chloroflexota bacterium. Lineage (GTDB taxonomy): Bacteria > Chloroflexota > Limnocylindria > Limnocylindrales > CSP1-4 > UBA5189. The sequence continues at coordinate 2,713 of JACQEH010000259.1, forward strand.
TTGCGCGAGCGACCGAGATGCGGCCGCCCGCGCGCGCCAGCGGCCCGGACGACCGGGCGCCCGGCGTCCCGGCCGCGGCGCCGATCCTGCCCGGCTCCGCCGAAGCCGGGATCTCGGCCTCCACGGCCCGAACCGTCGCCTTCGACTCGACCGCCTGCTCGCGCACGACCTCGAGGGGATCGCGGCCCGTCTCGAGGCCCTTGAAGGCGCCCTGGCGGACCATCCCGTCGCGGCTCCAACCGCCGAGCTCGGCCCGGATCACGAGCTCCGGCCGAATCCAGCGGACGCCCGACAGGTCGCCGCCCCAGCGCCCCCGATAGTCGCGCGGCGGCGGCGGATCGAAGGGTGAGTCGTCGGTCGCGAGGTCGGCGAGTCGGGCGCGGAGGTCCGTCCGGATTCGCGCCGTGAACCCGGAGCCGATCTTGCCGGCGAATCGGAGGCGGGGCGCGGCGTCGGCGTCCCCGCCCGGCGTGACGATTGGCCCCGCGGCCGGCGTCTCGTCCGAGATCACGCCGCCACGCTCGTAGACGCCGACGACCAGCGCCCCGAGATCCCGCGCGCTCCCCTCCCCCGGCGTCCAGCCGCCGACGACGAGCTCCTGCTCGGGCCGGTTCTTGATCTTGAGCCAGGCCTTCGAGCGGGTACCCGGCTCGTAGGTCGAGCGCCGATGCTTGGCGACCGCGCCCTCGAGTTCCTGCTGGGCGATGGCCTCCAGGAAGGCGACGCCCTCGACCTCGACGTGGCTCGCGTAGCGGACGCGACGATCCTCGCGGATCACCGAGCGAAGGAGGCTCTTGCGGTCCTCGAGGGGGACCCTGAGGAGCGAGCGGCCGTCGAGGTAGAGCAGGTCGAAGGCCTGGTAGACAAGGCCCGGCCCGGCCCGTCCGTCGCTGCCCCGCGCCCCGAGCCGCTCCTGGAGGAGCGAGAACGCAGGCCGCCCGGCTTCGTCGATGGCCACGACCTCGCCGTCGACGATCGCCTCCCGCGCCGCGATCCAGGTCGGCGGCGCGAGGAGGCGAGGAAAGAAGGCCTCTCCGTCCTTGCCGTTCCTGGTCCAGGTCCGGACGATGCCGTCTCGAACGACGGCCTGGAGGCGATAGCCGTCCCACTTGACCTCGAAGAGCCAGTCCTCGTTGCGGAAGGCCCGGTCCGTCAGCGTCGCCGCCATCGGCTCGATGAACGATGGCATCGGCGCCTCGACGGCGGCCGAGAGGTCGATCTGTGCCGTCGCGGCGGGGACCTCGCTGACCCAGATGGCGTCGCGGCTCTCCTGGACCTCGTCGCTCGTCCGGCCGGTCTTGACGCTCTGGGGGTGGTCCTCGGCGTCCCAGCCCGCGACCGCGGCCTCGTCGCGCTTGTGGATCAGCAGCCACGCCTCCTGCTCGTCATCCTCGAAGGGCCGCGCCGCGGGGTCCTCCGAGCGGCCCGGCCGGGCACGGCCGCGACCACGGGTGCGGACGATGGTGAAGCGGCCGCGGAGCTTCTCGCCGTCGAGCCGGAACTTGAGCTCGCCATCGGTGACGGCCTGGCGGCCGTCCGGTGTCTCTGCCTCGGCCAGCCACGTTCCCCAGTCCCAGACGATGACGTCGCCGGCGCCGTACTGGCCCCTCGGGATCACGCCCTCGAAGTCGAGGTACTCGACCGGGTGATCCTCCACGTGCATCGCCATCCGCCGCTGGGCGGGGTCCAGCGTCGGCCCGCGCGGCACGGCCCACGACACGAGGACGCCGTCGATCTCGAGCCGGAAGTCGTAGTGGAGGCGGGTCGCCCGGTGGCGCTGGACCACGAACCGGCCCGTGGCAGCGGGCGTCCCGGCCCCAGGTCCCGGCGCCCCGGCGGGCTCGGGCGTCCGGGTGAAGTTCCGCTTGCGGCGATATTCCTCGAGGGGCATGAAAGGCGCGAGGGCCTGGCTAGGCGCTCTTCCGCCGGCGGGCGGGCTTGACCTCGTCCGCCTCCGATGCGTCGGCTGCGGTCGTGCCGGCCGACCGTCCGCTCGTCGCCTTCTTCGCCTTGGCCTCGGCAACCGACGTCGGCGGCGGCGTCTCGGCCTCGCGGGCCGCCTTGGCCGCCTTGACGCTGGCCTCGAGGGCGGCCATCAGGTCGACGAGGTTCGATGGCTCCTCGGCCGCCAGCGCGACCGTGACCTCGCGGCCTTCGACCTTCGACTCGATGATCTGCATGAGCGCCGTCCGGTACTCGTCCCGGTACTGGCCCGGATCGAAGTCGCCGGTCATGGCTCCGATGAGCTGCTCGGCCATCGCCTTCTCCGCCGGCTTGAACTCGACCTCCTCGTCCGGAAGGTCCAGCTCGCCGAGGCCGCGGATCTCGTCAGGCCAGTAGAGGGTCGAGAGGACCATGGTCTGGTCGAAGGGATTGAGCGCGGCGAGCGCCTCGCGATCCTTGATGACGACCTTGCAGATGGCCGTGAGGCCCTTGTCCTCCAGGACCGACTTCAGGAGGCCGAACGCCTTCCGGCCGATCTTGTCCGGCTCGATGTAGTAGGCCTGCCTGACGAAGCGGGTGTGGGTCTCGGCCTCCGCGGTCTCGACGAACTGCTCGATCTCGATCGACCGGACGGTCTTGAGGGGGAGCGACTCGAGATCCTCGTCGGTGATGACGACGTACTCACCCGGCGCGTATTCGAAGCCCTTCACCGTCTCTGCGCGGGAGATGATCTCGTCCTCGACCGGGCAGAAGATCTTCATCTGGATCCGCGACAGGTCCTCGGCATGAAGCATGTTGAAGCTGACGCCGGCCCGGGATTCGGTGGCGACATAGAGCTTGACCGGGATCGTGACGAGGCCGAACTGGATGGCCCCCTTCCACATCGCGCGCGCCACGGCAGGTCCTCGTGCTCGACTCCACGTCCCGGCGGAGTCGGGACGAGACGATACCACCCGACCGCGCGCTCGAGAACGGAAGGACCTGCAGCTTGATCACCCCGACCAGCCAGAGCACCAGGAGGACCACCACGATCACGCCGACGATGCCGACTCCGCTGCCCGGTGCCTCTAGGCAGCGCCCGGCAGCTCGCGCTCCGCCCTCGTGATCTGGGCCAGGATGGCCTCCCGGAGCTTCTCGAGGCCCGCCGATACATTGCTCGACGTCGTCCCGATGCTCGTGAGCTGGACCTTGAGCGCGCGCACGACCTCCAGCGCCTCCCGGATCTAGGTCAGCGTCGCGTGCACGGCCGAGACATCGAGCTCCGTCTCGGACTCCCGCAGCGAGGTGAGGGCAAGCAGCCGGGCCAGGCGAACCGCGGCATGGAGGGCCGCCGGATCGGGGTCCGCGGGGTCGACGACGCAGTAGACGTCGCCCGCGCGAACGTCGAAGGGAGCGATGCCGGCGGGCGCGTGGGCGGGCGTGAACACGACGAGCCCGACCGCGGCGTCGCGGTTGGTCCGGGCCTCGCGCAGCTCGTCCCGCATCTCGCGACCGGAGACCTTGCGATCCTTGGCTTCCACGACCACCCGGACCTCTGCCCCACGGGTGAGCCCCGGATCCAGGGTCAGGACGAAGTCGCCCTTCTTGGAGCGCCCCGCGTCACCGGCGTCCGTGCCGGTCCGCTCGAGGAGGTCGTTGCCGCCGCGGGCGATCTCCCCGAGGAGCTGCTCGAGGAGGCTCTCGAAGTCGCCGCCCTTGGCGGTCGACTTTGCCCGCTCGCCCGCTCGCGCCGCGCCGGCCGCTTCGAGGGCCACGAGCTTTTCCTCGATGGCCTTGAAGCCGGCCGAGATCTCGAGGCGGAACTGGTGGAGCGGCGAGCCCATCCGAGTGGGGTCGAGGAGCGTCGCGAGCCGCGAAGCGTCCCCGTCGAAGTAGCTCTCCAGCATCGTGGACATCCGGCCGATCGCCGAGTCGCGGCGCTCTGGGTCGAAGAGCTCGTCGACCATCCCCTGAAGCTTGCCCCGATCGCCGAGGAAGGCCTCCAGGGTCCGAGGCAGACGCCCGTCGCCGTCGCCGAAGTTCATCCGCAGCGTCTGCTCGAGCGCCTCGGCCGCGCGATCGTTCGCTGCCTTGCTCTGCTCGGCGAACCGATCGAACTCCGACCGGACGGCGTCGAGGTTGAGGGTCACGCCGACGCTCTGCAACGCCGTCAGGCCGATGCGCAGGGCGCGCTCGACGACGAAGCCACGCTCGTCCTCCGGCTGCTGCGCGAGCCAGGCCGCGAGCGCCGGATCCGGCAGCGTGAGGCGGTCGACGAGGATCCGATCCACTTCGACGCGGACGGACGGGTCCGGACGGCTGGGCAGGGCGACGATGCGGGCTTCCATGCCTCGCATCCTGCGGTGGTCCTGTGCCAGCTAGCCTGTCACGCGGCGCACTCCTCGCATGCGGCGGACGGGTCGTTGCGCGACAGGCACGGATTCCTGTCCGGGCGCTGGCGGCCAGGGGCCCTCCGCACGATTCGATGCCTCGGGGACGCGAGATCGTGCGCGGGACGAGGCCGAACGGCCGAGCGGGCCGCGCCGCGCACGGATTCGTGCCCACCAGGCAAGGGCGGACGGCCGACGAGGGCCGGTCGACGCGGACGGTGCTGCGCACCGAGGCGAACTGCCCTGCGCACTCGACGGCGCGCCGGGGAGCGGCCGCCGAGAGCCCGTGGAGCGCGCGGGACGAGGCCGAACGGCCGAGCGGGCCGCGCCGCGCACGGATTCGTGCCCCACCAGGCAAGGGCGGACGGCCGACGAGGGCCGGTCGACGCGGACGAGTGGCGGCGCGGGCGCGCGGCCGACGAGGGCCGGTCGACGCGGACGAGTGGCGGCGCCGGGAGCGGCCGGCACGGGCCCGCGGGCGCAGCCGAGTGGCGGCGCCGGCGCGCGGCCGACGAGGGCCGGTGGACGCAGACGGTGCTGCGCACCGAGGCGAGCCGCCCTGCGCACTCCACGGCGCGCCGGGGAGCGACGGCGCGCGACGGCGCGCGACGCCGCCCAGACCCTGGCTCTAGCTCGCCTCCTCCACGAGGGCGGCCTCGAACTGGCTCCGGTAGAGCCGGGCGTAGGGTCCGTCGGCGGCGATCAGCTCCTCGTGGTTCCCCTGCTCCACGATCGCCCCCTGCTCCATCACGAGGATCCGGTCGGCGTTCCGGATCGTGGACAGGCGATGGGCGATGACGAAGGCCGTCCGGCCATGGAGCAGCCGCGACATCGCCCGCTGGACCAGGATCTCGGTCCGCGAGTCGACCGAGCTCGTGGCCTCGTCCAGGATGAGGATCGGCGGGTCGGCCAGGAACGCCCGGGCGATGGTCAGGAGCTGCTTCTCCCCCTGGGAGAGGTTCGTCGCGTCGTCGTCGATGACCGTGTCGTAGCCGTCGGGCAGGGTCCGCACGAAGTGGTCGACGTGGGCCGCCTCGGCGGCGGCCACGATGTCCGCTTCGGTCGCCCCGTCGCGACCGTAGGCGATGTTCTCGCGAATGGTGCCGTGGACCAGCCAGGTGTCCTGGAGGACCATCCCGAACGACTGTCGAAGGTCCGCCCGGGTCAGCTCGCGGATGTCGATGCCATCGAGCCGGATCGTGCCGCCGTCGATCTCGTAGAAGCGCATCAGGAGGTTGACGAGGGTCGTCTTGCCGGCCCCGGTCGGCCCGACGATGGCGATCGTCTGGCCCCGCGTCGCGGTCAGGTCGAGGTCGTCGATGAGGGGCGTCTCCGGGAGGTAGCGGAAGGAGACGTCCTCGAAGCGGACGGCCGACGCCGGCTCGGGCAGGCGCCGGGCCGGGTCGGCGTCCGGCCGCTCCTCGGCCTCGTCCAGGAGCTCGAAGACGCGCTCGGCCGAGGCCGCTGCCGACTGCATGACGTTGACGATGCTGGCCGTTTGGATGATCGGGAAGGTGAACTGCCGCGAGTACTGGATGAAGGCCACCACGTCGCCCAGGGCCAGCTGGCCCGACGCCACGCGGAGGCCGCCGACGACCGCGATCGCGACGTAGTTGAGGTTCGAGATGAAGGTCATCGCCGGCTGGATGATCCCCGAGATGAACTGGGCCCGGTAGCTGGCCTGGTAGAGCCGCTCGTTCTCCGCGTCGAAGCGCTCGATGGCCTCGCGCTGGCGGCCGAAGACCTTGACGATGGCGTGCCCCGTGTGCATCTCCTCGACGTGGCCGTTGAGGGTCCCGGTCGACGCCCACTGGGCCACGAACTGCTGCTGCGACCGCTTGACGATGAGAATCGTCACGACCAGCGACGCGGGCACGGCCAGCAGCGACACGGCGGCCAGGATCGGGCTGATGAGGAGCATCATGATCAGGACCCCGACGATGGTC
>JACQEH010000260.1 GCA_016200675.1 Chloroflexota bacterium
GACATTGATGCGACCGGTGACCGGTGACCGGTCGCCCGTCCCTGGAGATCACCCTGAGCCCGTCGCCCGCCCGCATTCGCTCGACCCTCGCATCGGTGGTCGACCAGCCCGACGATCTCCGTGCCATCCGGCTGATCCACAAGACCCTGGCCGACGTCAACCGCCTCCGGATCGTGCGGCGCCTCGCCGACGGCGAGGCAACGGTGACCGAGCTCATCGACCAGATCGGGCTGTCGCAGCCGCTCGTCTCGTGGCACCTCGGCAAGCTCCGGCTCGCCGGGCTCGTGGAGACCCGCCGCGCCGGGCGCGAGACCGTGACCCGCCTCCTTCCCGAGGCCTGGGACCGGTTCGCCGCCTACGAGCGGCGCGTCCTCGGGCTTGGCGCCGCCGAACCGCAGCCCCGGAGCGCCGCGTCGTGAGCGGATCGCTCGTCACCCCTAAGCTGCGGGCCCGGGTGCGCGGTCTGGCACAGCCCATCGCCCGTCTCTTCGCGCGGCTGGGACTCAGCCCGAACCAGCTGACCCTGATCGGTTTCAGCATCGCGATCCTGGCCGGGATCGCGGCGGCCCGCCAGGCGTGGCTGGCCGCCGGGCTCCTCGTCGTTTTCGGCGGCGTCTTCGATCTCTTCGATGGCGCGCTCGCCCGCTTTGCCGGCAAGGTGAGCAAGCTCGGCGCGTTCTACGACTCGGTCTTCGACCGCTGGGGTGAGGGCGTCGTCTACGTCGGCATCGCCTGGGGCGCAGCGGCGGCCGGGTTCAGCGAAGGGGCCGTCCTCACGACTGCTGCCCTGGCGTCCGCGGTCATGGTCAGCTACGCCCGGGCCAAGTCCGAGAGCCTCGGCTTTAGCCCGGGGACCCGGATGGCCAACGTCGGCCTGGCACCCCGGGAAGTTCGCCTTGCCATCCTGGCGATCGGGCTTGTCGTGACGGGCTATGGCGGCGGGGTCGTCTCACCTGCGGTCTACGTCTGCGCCGCAAATGTCGGGGGATGCCCCGATGACGGGCCGCACTTCGGCGCGACATCCCTCGCCGTCAGCCTCGGACTCATCACGATCCTCGCGACGATCACCACGATCCAGCGCATCCTGCACGTGCGCGCCCAGGCCGGAGGGGGCTGACCGGCGCGACCACCCACATGAACACCCACCCATCGACCAATCCACCAACCACGGCCCATCGAGGACACAGGGAGCACGCAGTGAGCAGCACGAACGGCAAGAACGGCAAGAACGGCAGCAACGCCACCGAGGCGGGGACCTGGGCCGGCTCGAAGCGCAAGGACGGCAAGATCCGCGTCGCCATCGTCGGCGTCGGGAACTGCGCCAGCAGCCTCGTCCAGGGCCGCTACTACTACGAGAACGCCAAGAAGGACGACTTCGTCCCGGGCCTCATGCACGTCGAGCTCGCCGGCTACCACGTCCGCGACATCGAGTTCGTGGCCGCCTTCGACGTCGACAAGAACAAGGTCGGCAAGGACCTCGCCGAGGCGATCTACACCAAGCCGAACAACACCTACGTCTTCCAGCAGGTCCCGAACCTCGGCGTCAAGGTCGAGCGGGGGATGACCCACGACGGCCTCGGCAAGTACCTCAGCCAGATCATCGAGAAGGCCCCCGGCCCGACGGCCGACATCGTCAGCATCCTCAAGGAGCGCGAAGTCGACGTCATGGTCTCGTACCTGCCGGTCGGCTCCGAGGAAGCCACCAAGTGGTACGTCGAGCAGGCCCTCCAGGCCGGCGTCGCGTTCATCAACTGCATCCCGGTCTTCATCGGCCGCGAGCCCTACTGGCAGCATCGGTTCGCAGAGCGCGGCCTGCCGGTCATTGGCGACGACATCAAGAGCCAGGTCGGGGCCACCATCAGCCACCGTGTCCTGACCCGCCTGTTCATGGATCGCGGCGTCCGCCTCGACCGGACCTACCAGCTGAACTTCGGCGGCAACACCGACTTCCTGAACATGCTCGAGCGGGAGCGCCTCGAGTCCAAGAAGATCAGCAAGACCAACGCGGTCACCTCCATGCTCGACTACGAGATGGACCCGGACGACGTCCACGTCGGCCCGAGCGACCACGTGCCGTGGCTCCTCGACCGCAAGTGGTGCTACATCCGGATGGAGGGCACGACCTTCGGCGACGTGCCCCTCAACGCCGAGCTCAAGCTCGAGGTCTGGGACAGTCCCAACAGCGCCGGCGTCGTCACCGACGCGATCCGCTGCCTGAAGCTGGGCCTCGATCGCGGGCTGACCGGCACCCTGGTCGCCCCGTCGAGCTACTTCATGAAGAGCCCGCCGCAGCAGATCCACGACGACATCGCGTTCAACCGCGTCGAGGCGTTCATCCGCGGCGAGGACAACGAGACGCTCGTCGGCACCGAGGCCCCGACCCCCCGCAAGTACAAGCGGGTGGCGGGCCCGAAGGCAAAGGTCGCGTCCGCCTCGGCCAGGTGACGGGTCGCGGGAAGCGCCTGGAGGCACCCCATCGGCGCCTCCAGGCAGGCTCCAGCGCCTTCGAGCGGGCGGTCGTCGCGGGCTACAAGGGGTTCGCCTGGCTGATCTCGCACCTGCCTCCGGCGATCCCCAGGGTCATCCTGGCTCGCGGCGCCCAGCTCTCGTACCTGCTCTGGCCGACGAAGCGGCGCTGGTCCGACGCGAACTTCGGGCACGTGCTGGGGCTCTCGCCGGGGCATCCGCGCGTCCGGATGACCGCCCTCCGGGCCTACGGGCTGTACGGGCGCTACGTGGTGGAGCTGGCGCGCCTGCCGCAGCTTGCCCGGGAGCACGCCGACAGCCTGGTGGCGGGCGCGGACCTCGATGCCATCCACCGCATCTGGCAGGAATCCCGGGGCGGCCTGATCTTCACCCTCGGCCACGTCGGCAACGCCGAGGCGGCTGCGGCCGGCGTCGCGTCCCGGGGCTGGCCGATCAGCGTCGTGGCCGATGATTCGTCGTTCCCGGGCCTCTTCGAAGAGTTCCGGCGGACCCGCGAGCAATGGGGCGTCCACGTGATCCCGTGGCGGAACCTGCGGGAGATCTACACGGTCCTCCGGCGGCGCGAGATGCTCGCCCTCCTCATCGACTGGGGCTATCGGGCGGACGGCATCCCGGTCCGGATCTTCGACGCCTGGACGACCCTCCCGGCCGGTCCGGCGACGCTGGCGGCGAAGACGGGCTCGCGGATCCTGCCGATCACCCTCCACCGCAACGACGACGGCCGGACGTTCTCGATCACCTGGGCGGATCCGATCGAGGTCGCGTCGGCCGACCCGAACAGCCTCCAGCGGGCCACCCAGGCCATGGCCGACGCGTTTGCCGCCTCGATCGCCCCGGCGCCCGAGCAGTGGTACTCGTTCAAGCCCATCTGGCCGATGGAACCCGCCGAGGGCGAGGTCCTCGCCGCGCGGGCCGTCCGGATGCTGGCGGGAGAGGACGCATGAGCGAGGCCCCCACCGCCATCCCGACGCCGAGGCCCGCGCCGCGCGGGACGCCCTGGCAGCGCCTGCGGGCGGCGCTCCTCGGCGGTCTCGCCCGGTTCCTCATCGCCGTGCCGGAGGCCCCGGTCAACGCACTCGGCGAGGCGGCCGGCGAGCTCTGGTACCGGTTCGCCTCCCGACGCGCCGAGCGGGCCCGGCGCAACTACCGCCGGGTCGCTGCCCACCTGGTGGCCCGCGGCATCGCCAACCCCGCCACGATCGCGGCGGCGGCCGACCCGGCCGCGCTCGAGCGCCTCGTCCGGCGCGCCTTCCACCAGGCGGTCCGCTACTACCTCGACATGGTGCGGCTGCCCGGCCGAAGCCAGGCCGAGCTCGGCGCGCGCCTCGTCGTCGAGACCCCGGCGACCGTCGAGGACGCCTTCGGGAGGGCGGGCCCGATGATCTTCACCTCGATGCACTTCGGGGCGGTCGAGTTCCCGGCCCTCTTCGCGGTCGCCCGCGCGGGGGGCCGGGTCACGGCCCCGATGGAGACGCTCCGGGACCCCGAGCTCCAGGCCTGGATCGAGCGGACACGCTCCTCCGTCGGCGTCGATCTCGTGGGCCTCCGCGACGCTCGCCGAGTCCTGACGGCCAGGCTGGACGAGGGCGGCGTGGTCGGAATGGTCGCCGACCGCAACGTCGCCGGCGGCACCGTGGACGTGCCCTTCTTCGGGGCCCTCGCGCCCCTGCCGATGGGACCGGCCCTGCTGGCCATGGACCGCGGTCTCCCGATCTGGTTCGCCGCCGTCCGCCGCGGTCCCGGCCGCCGCTACTACGGCCAGCTGCGCCGGGTCGACATGCCGACCGAGGGCAACCGCCGGGCGAAGCTGACAGGCGGCATGACCGCCCTCGCCCGGGCCATGGAGGAGGCGATCGCGGTCGCCCAGGAGCAGTGGTGGTCGGCCTTCTTCCCCATCTGGCCGGACCTCGATCCGGAGGCTCGGACAGGCACCGGGCACCTCGAGCCGGAAGCGGCCGGATGACCGATCGCCTGGGCCGCGCCGACCTCCACATCCACACCCTCGCCTCGGACGGCACGGCCGGCGCCATCGCCATCCTCGATCACGTCGAGGCGAACCTCGAGCTCGACGTGATCGCCTTCACCGATCACGAGCGGATCGACGCGGCGCTCGCCGCCCGGGCCATCGCGCGCGATCGCGGGTCGCGAGTCGAGGTCGTCGTCGGCGAGGAGATCACCACGCGGGGCGGCCATCTGCTGGGGCTGTGGCTGACGGAGACGATCCGGCCCTTCGGCTCGCTGCGGAGCACGATCGCCGCGATCCACGACCAGGGCGGCGTCGCCGTCCCGGCCCACCCGCTCGTTCCCTACCCCCTCTGCGCCCAGGGCTTCATGCTCCGCCGCCTCCTCGACGACGAGGCCCGCTACCACCCCGACGCGATCGAGGCCTTCAACCCGACGGCCCTCGGCCGGCCGATGCACGCGAAGGTCGTCCAGTTCGCCGACGACCACCGCCTGGCTCGGCTCGGCAACTCCGACGCCCATGCCCTCGAGGCGGTCGGATCGGGCTGGACGACGTTCCCCGGCCGGAGCGGCGACGACCTCAGGGCGGCCATTGCCGCCCGGACGACCCATCACCACGGCAGCTTCCACGCCCCCACCGCCCAGCTGGCAACCTTCCAGCGGCAGCTCCAGAAGTACGGGCGGGACGCCCGGGCGAACCTCGGCGGCCGGATCCGCCGCGACGGCAGCAGCCGCGACCTCGGCTACCCGCGATGAAGATCGGGCTCGTCACGCCCTACGTCTACCCGCTGCCGGGCGGCGTCAACCAGCACGTCCGGTACCTCTACGAGAACCTCCGCCTGCGGGGCCACGACGTCCGGATCATCACCAGCTCCCACGGCCTCCAGCGCTCGTCCGAGGGCGACGTCATCCGCATCGGCAAGGGTTTCTCGATGCCGGCCAATGGATCCGTCGGCACGATCACCCTGTCGCCTCGCTACCTCTCGCAGGTCCGGGACGTCCTGGAGCGGGAACAGTTCGACCTCCTCCATTTCCACGAGCCCTTCGTGCCCTTCCTGTCGCTCATCCTGCTGCGCCTCTCGACGAGCGTGAACATCGCGACCTTCCACGCCTACGGCGGCTTCTCGCCGGCCTACGAGTTCGGGTCCAAGACGATGGGCTCGTACGCTGGGCGACTCCACGGCCGGATCGCCGTCTCCGCGGCGGCACGCCACTTCATCGATCGCTTCTTCCCCGGCGACTACAAGGTCATCCCCAACGGCGTCGACATCGCTCGCTTCGCCCGGGCCGTGCCGATCGCCCGCTGGCAGGACGGCACCCGCAACATCCTGTTCGTCGGGCGGTTCGAGTCCCGGAAGGGCCTCCTCGACCTCCTGAAGGCCTACCGGATCCTGCGCAAGACCGGCTGCCCCTGCCGGCTCCTCGTCGTCGGCGGCGGACCCCAGGACCGCGAGGCCCGGCGCTACATCATGACCCGGCGCCTGGGCGGCGTGGAGTTCCTCGGCCGGGTTTCGGACGAGGAGCGCGACGCGCTCTTCAAGACCGCCGACGTGTACGTTTCGCCGGCGACGGGCCGTGAATCGTTCGGGATCGTCCTCCTCGAGGCGATGGCGGCCGGAACGGCCATCGTCTGCAGCGACATCCACGGCTACAAGGGCGTGGTCCGCCGAGACCGGGACGCGCTCCTGGTCCCGCCGCGCGAGCCGAAGGCCCTCGCCGCGGCCATCGGCCGGCTCGTCGCCGACGACCGGCTCCGGGCGACGATGGCCGCCTCCGGGATCGAGCGCGCCCAGGAGTACAGCTGGGAGCGCGTGACCGGCAAGGTCGAGGACTACTACGGCTTCGTCATCCGCCGCCTCGCGGCCCAGGGCACGCTGCCGGCCGGCTTCCATGCCGACGTCCCGGCAACCCTGCGCACGATCGCCGCCCGAAACGAGGGGATGACGGATGACCCTGCCGCCCTGGGCGTGCCGATGTTCGACGAGGACGCCTTCGACGAGGGGGCCGGGCCGGCGGCCGCTCGCTAGTCGGGTCGCGGCGCCTCGCTCGCCGGGGCTTCACCCGGTCGCGCCTCGCTCGCCGGGGCCTCGCCCGCCGGGGCCTCGCCCGCCGGGGCCTCGCTCGCCGGGGCCTCGCTCGGATGCTCGGCCAGGTAGGCCTGCTCGGCAAGGGCGATCCGCCAGACCCAGGCGGCGTAGCCGACGATCAGGCTCACGCCCGTCACCGCCAGCAGCAGGAGCGCCGGCTGGAAGGCAAAGAGGCTCGGGCCCGCCACGCTGCGGTTGACCGTGCTGACCGGGAACTGGAAGGGGTAGACGTAGGTGGGCAGGAAGCCCTGGTAGGCGTTCGAGATCGCCTGCGGCAACGGCAGGGCGGCGATGTTCGGGTACCACAGGACGAACCAGCCGACGATCGCCATCAGCAGCCCCGCAACGAAGCGGCGGGCATCCCGGGCCGTGGCGACGAAGGCGGCCAGGGGCAGCAGGGCGAGGGTGACGACCATCGCGATCGGCTCGACGGGGATGCTCTTCGACGACAGGAGCGGCTCGTCGCTGAAGACGGCCGAGGCGAACACGAAGGCGGCGCTGACGCCAAGGGCTGCGATTCCGGCGGCGCGCAGCTTCTGGGCGAGCGTCCGGCCGTCCGTGCCGTCCGCATCGGCGAGCGACAGGAGGAGGCGGACGAGGAGCAGGACCCCCGCCCCCACGACGATCGCGATCGCCCCCGCCCGCCCGCTCAGGACGAAATTCGGGATGGTCGTCGGGCAGGCCTGGGAGCCCGGATTCACCGCGGTCACCCGGACGAAGCCGCAGAGCGGGCGGTGGAGAAGCCAGAGGGTCGTCGGGGCGAGGACCGCGGCCGCGGCCGAGAGGCGCACCAGGAGCCACGTCCGTCGCGATGCGCCATGCCAGATCTCTGCCAGGAAGTAGGCCAGGGCCAGGAGCACGAACGGCAGGGCCGTGTAGTAGTGGTACTGGAAGGCTGCCCGGTCGATCCGGGCCCAGGCCAGCCACTGGCCGGCGAAGCCGATGGCGATGAGGGCGAGGGCCGGACTGCGCCGGACAAACGCCTGCCAGGCCACGAAGGCCATCGCCGGAACGGCCAGCCACCAGGCCACGAGATTGCCCGCGTCGTAGATCGCCGCGGCGGTCCCCCCGGCGAAGCTCTCCTGGTAGAACCAGACGGGCTTGAAGTCGAAGGCCCAGGCCCACCACGGCGACGAGGCCGGATGAGCCGCGCTCAGGTCGTTGTGGTAGCGGTACATCTGCTGGGTGAGGTCCCAGAGCGTCTGGCCCGAGTGGCCGGGCGGCCAGCCGGGCCAGAGTTGGTGGCCCTCGACGTTGGCCCAGGGGATGTACGAGACCACGTACAGGACGACCGGGATCACCACGAGGCTGACGAGGGCCCAGACCATCGGCAGGCCAGCGAACATGCCAGGGCGCAACCAGCCGTCGGGCGCCGCGGCCGGCGGCTCGACGAGGCGGGCGGGATCGTCGGTGTCGGGCGCCACGGCCCGCGGCCCGAACCCCCGCCGCCCCACGTACGCGACGAGGCCGTGAATGACGGCGCTGAGGATCACAAGGGCGAAGGCGAGCTCGGGAATGGTCACCGCGATCGAGCCGACCGCGAAGGTCCGGCGCATCAATCCCGCCGCGATCCCCACCCCGAAGACCAGGAGCCCGATGACCGCCGGTCCCCAGATCAGCAGGCGCTCCTCTTCGTCGGTCCAGGCGATGGGGTGGAGGACGTTGGCCGCCACGGTCACGAGCGTCAGGCCGACCATGATCGCCATGAACAGGTAGTTGCCGCCCGACGTCCCGGCCGGCACCGACAGGGCGAGGTAGCCGAGGGCTGTCGTGGTGACGATGAGGCCGATGATCAGGAGCGAAGAGCATCCCGTCGGCCGCGATGAGGATGGCCAGGAAGACCGCCACCTCGCGGCGCCGGAAGAGCAGCCGGGCGAGGAGGTACAGCAGGACAGCCATCGCCACGCCCGCGAGCACGCCCGGCAGGCGCCAGGCGAACGCGTGCTGGCCGACGTCCACCGAGGCGGATGGTCCGTTCGACGCGAAGGCGAGCAACTGCTCCCGGTCGGATGACGGATAGCGCTGGTTCTGGTCCAGGACGACCGCGGCCGGCGTGAAGGGCAGGGCCGCGTCGGCGTAGACGGCGTTCGAGCGGGGCTCGATCACGTAGACGGTCGGCTCGCCCGTGCCGGGTCGCGTGCCGAGCACGTGGACCATCTGGCTGGCCAGGTCGTAGCCGACCCAGCCCTCGGATGTTCCGGGCAGACGAAAGCTCGTCTCGAGCTGGGGCGTGCCGGCCGAGCCGGGCGCGACGATCGTGGTCACGTGCGGGCCGTCCGGCGCGTCGACGGAGACGTACACGCGATCCTTGTCGAGCTGGGTCGTGAAGGCCACGCCCATGGCCGGGCCGGCGGTCCGGATCGTGGTCGTGATCTTGGCCGAGGTCGTGTCGAGGAACGGCACCCCGTCGGGCGTGGCGAAGGCAACCATGCCGGTCCCGGCATCGGCCACCTGGGCGACGTGGCCGAGGGCGGCCCGGCCGACCTCGGATGCCGATGCCGCGTCGATCACGATCGCCAGGTCGGACGTCGGGCTGGCACTGCTCCTGGGGTCGGCCTCGATCGCCACGAGCGTGCCGCCGTCCGGCGTGACGTGGAGGAACCTGATCGCGCCGTCGGTCGTGGTGAAGGCCTTCGCCGCCCGGAGATTCGACGTGTTCGCACCGGACCACCGAGCGGCGTCGAGGGCCGTCGTGTCGACCGTGGAAACGGCGCCTGCGTCGGTTCCGATGAAGAGCCGGTGGCCGACCTGGTCGATCGCCAGGGCCTGGGCGCCCGGCACCGGGATGTCGATGATCAGCGCCCGCGTGGCCAGGTCGTAGGCCTTGACCGCAGTTCCTGTCGCCACCCAGAGGCGATCGCCGGCAACCCTGGAGGCGGTCGTGGCCTCGTCCCAGCGCGGCTCCACCACGACCGACCTGACGGGAATGCCGAGGTCGCTGGTGGCCGTCGTCCGGTCGTCGCCCCAGGCCACGATCCCACCGGCCATGAGGTACTTGGCCATGTGGGGGTGGGTCCACTCGTAGATGTCGTGGGAGATCCCGTACCGCCAGTCCTGGAGGAACTCGATCGCCGTCCGTGGGTGGTAGACCTCGTCGAAGTGCATCTGGTAGGGCTCGGCGAGCCGCCAGACCCGAGCGGTGAGGAGCACCACGGCCAGGACGACCATCATCCAGACGTCGAGGCGATCGACCCGGCCGCCCGGCTCGCCACGCAACTCGGCGGTCCGGTCCCGGCGGATCGGGAGCTCGTGCAGCCGATGCCGGAACCAGCCGGTGAAGCCGGCCTCGCCCGACGAAGGCCGCGGATCCCAGCGCGGCCGGGCGGGTGAGAGCGAAGGCCGCGTGGCCGCGGCGGACGGGGACGCGAGCGCGACCGATGCGGACGCGAGCGGCGTGGTCGGGGTCGCCGGCGATGGGACCGTCGGCGAGATCCCGGTCGCCGCCTCGTCCGTCGCCGCAGGTACGGCTCGACGCACCGGGGCCTCGACCCAGCCGTCGTCGCCGGCTGCCGGGAACGGGCCTTCCGGACCGGGCGAGCCATCGCCCGCCGCGAGCTCGGCGGCGATCCGACGCGTCGCTCGCGCCCGCAGCTCGGAGAACGCGAAGAGGAGGACGGCGGCCTGGACAACCGCCGCGATCGCGATCACCTGGAAGGTGCCGAGGGTCGTGCCGATGCGCAGCCAGTCCCTGATCCCGGGGTTGTTCCGGTAGAGGGTCGTCAGGACGAAGTACATGTTGGCGATCGTCGCCAGGCTGGACAGGAGGTAGGCGACCGTCCAGCGCGGGGAGATCGCGGCGAGGATCGCCCCGAGCGCGACGAGGGGGAACAGGTAGCGCTCGTGAACGCGCGTCGGAAAGACGAAGAACGCCAGCGCCAGGACCGTCACGCCGACGAGGATGGTGAGCCGGTCCGGCCGCCAGGCCACGATGAGGCTGACGATGACGAAGGCGACGAGCGCCAGGGCCGCCCCGACGACGACGGCCGGCAGGGCGCCGACGGCGAACGCCGTCGGGCAGGCGGCCGTGATGGCGTCGCAGACCCAGGTGTGGCTGGTGGCGATGCCGCTGCCGCCGGAGGTCACCAGCGCCCACGGATTCCAGGCGTTGACCGACAGGTACGGGTAGCCGCCGGCGGTCTTGAAGACCTGCTCGACGAGACCGGGCAGGGACAGCCCGAACGGCAGCGACATCGCCACGGCGGTCACGAAGCCGGCGAGGCCGGTCATCAGGATCCGGATCCGGCCGCCGGTGGCGGCCTCCCAGTGCGTCGTCGTGCGCCGCCGGCCGGGCGCGTCCTCGTCCCCGAAGCCGCCCGACGGCCAGAGCGCCCGGCGGATCGTCACGGCCGCCACGATGGGGATGAAGATCCCGAGCTGGGGCTTGATGAGGGCGGCGACCACCGTCAGGATCGCGGAACGCTCGGGTCGATCCCGCCACAGCTCGCGAACGGCGAGGAGCAGGAAGACCACACCGAACGAGTCCACCTGGCCCCAGGCCACGCTGTCGAGCCAGGTGATGGGGTTGACGAGGACGATGAGGGCGCCAAGCCGGGCCGCCCAGCGGCTCCCCCCCAGCTCGAGGGTCATCGACCAGACGAGGTAGGCCAGGGCGATGTCGGCGAGGATCGGCGGCACCTTGATGAGGTCACCGACCCCGCCGAGGGCCTGGCCCACGAGCCCCACGAGCCACAGCACGTAGAGGTAGCCGGGCGTGTAGTCGTGGAAGAAGGGCCGCGAGTAGAAGCCGCCCAGGCCCTGGCTCGCAAGGTTCGACGCCCAGTACTGGAAGGCGCCGATGTCGTTGGAGAAGCCGGACCCGGGCAGGAGGTATGCGATGATGACGCGGAAGGTGAGACCCAGCGCGAGGAGGACGAGGATGCCGCCGACGCCGTCCCGCGTCGTGACGCGCGTCGCGATCCCGGCCCGCACGGGCTCACCCGACACGGGGCCTGTCAACCGGATCGGCCTCCTGCACGAGCGATGAGGTGGATCGCAGCGTAGCACAGGGTCGAGGCGAGACCGCCCTCGCCCGATCCGATCCCCGCTGGCTCGATTTCCTGCCCTCGGCCCTCATCGGGGCGGCCCTCGTCGGCATCGCCCTGGCGGCCTACTGGCTGCCAGGATCGGTCCGCTTCTACAACCACTTCGTCTGGCAGGCCATGGCCTTCCTCCAGGGTCGGGCCGCGATCGCCTGGCCGGTCCCGGGCAACGACTGGTTCCAGGACGTCCTCCCGATCCGGGACGCCGACGGGGCCCTGACGGGCTACGGGCTGTTGCCGTTCCCTCCCCTGCCGGCCATCGTCCTGATGCCGGTCGTCGCCATCTGGGGCCTCGCCACCGACGAGCGAGCGGTCTCGGTTGTCATCGGCGCCATCAACGTCGGCCTCTGCTGGTGGGCCCTCGGCAAGCTCCCGGTCGGCCGCCTCGTCCGGTTGGCGGTCACGGTCTTCTTCGGCTTCGGGACGGTCGCCTGGTATGCCGCGGGGCTCGGCACGACCTGGTACCTGGCGCACGTCGTCGCCCTCGTTCCGGCCTTCCTCGCCGTCGGGGTGGCGCTCGGCGGCGATCGATCCTTCGCGGCCGACGGCATCCCCGGGCCCGACGCGGACGACGATGGACCCGAGCCACTCGGCTCGACGCTCGCAACGGTCGTCCGGAGCTCCCTCCACGAGCTGCGGACGGGCATCCGTGCCCCCGGCTCGCTGCTCGACCGACGCCAGGTCCTGGCGGGATTCCTGTTCGGCCTGGCCGCCACGGCCCGCCTGACGATCGTCTTCGGGGCGCCGTTCTTCATGTTCGTCGGCAGCGGCGGCTCGTTCGCCCGGCGGTCGGTCTCGGCCGGCCTCGGGGCCCTGGTCCCGATCGGCGCCCTTCTTGCCTACAACCTGGCGACGACCGGGCGCCTGCTCCACCCTGGCTACGACTACCTCTATCGACTTGAGGCCACCGGCTACCCCGCGCTCGGCTATCGCGCCAGCTGGAGCATCGAGGACATCCGCTACCTGCCCCAGAACCTCGGGATCATGCTCTTCTCGACGCCCGCGCTCTTCCCGAGCCATGCCCTCGACGCCTTCGGCGGCGCCGGCGACCGGCTCTGCACCGCCGTCGGGGCGGTGCGCGGACTCTTCGATCCGGCGTGCCCCACGGCGCTCCCGCGGGCCATCGGGATGAGCCTCCTCCTGACAAGCCCTGCGTACCTCTATGTCGTGCCGGCGCTCGGCCGCCTGCGGCGGTCGCGGCTGGTCGCGGGTTGCAGCCTGGCCGTGCTCGCGATCGGGGTCATCAACCTGATGCACTTCAGCCAGGGCTGGGTCCAGTTCGGCTACCGCTTCAGCAACGACTTCGTGGTCTTCGCCCTGCCGCTCGTCGCGACCGGCATGTCGCGGCGGGGTGGTGTCGGGCTGCTGGCGGCCTGGCTCGTGGGCGTGTCGGTCGCGATCAACTTCTGGGGCGTGACCTGGGGCAACCTCCTCGGATGGTGAGCCCCGACATGCCTCGACCGGTGCCGACGCCGGCGGTGGGCCAGGGCCGCCTCGCAGGCTGGGGCCGGATCATGGCCTCGGCGTTCCCGCCGCTCGCCGTCGCGGTGGTGACGATCCTCGTCATCCGGCCGGGCCTCATGCCGGACGTGGGGTTCTGGGACACCGCCGAGTTCCAGACGGTCCTGCCGATCCTCGGGACCGCCCACCCCACCGGCTACCCGACCTACGTCCTCGTCGGCTTCGTGGCCAACTTCCTCCTGGCGCCGCTCGGCGAGCCGGCCTTCCGGATGAACGTCCTCTCCCTCCTGACTGTCGCCCTCGCAGCGGCGGCTACGGTTCGTCTCGTCCAGCGCCTGACCGGCCGGGTGGCCGTGGCCATGGCCACGGGCCTCGGCGTGGCCCTCACGCCATATACCTGGAAGCTCGCGACGCATGCCGACCCCCACACGCTCCACCTCGCCCTGGTGGCGATCCTCTTCGCCACGCTCCTTCGCTGGGAGGCGGGCCATCGGGCGGCCACGCCGGCCGGCGATCGCTGGCTCGTCGCCGCGGCGGTGGTCTTCGGGCTCTCCGTCGGCAACCACTCCCTGACCCTCCTCCTTGCCCTGCCCATCGCGCTCTACGTCCTGGCGGTGGAGCCGCGGATCCTCGTCCGTCCGCGGTTGCTCTTCACATGTGGCGCGGCCCTCGTCGGGACGGTGGTGGCGGTCTACCTCGAGCTGCCGCTCCGGGCCGGCCCCTTCCGGGCTCCGCTCGTGTACGCCAGCCCGGACACCTGGGACGGCTTCTGGTACGTGGCCCTGGCCGAGCAATTCCGGGGTTCGCTCCACGATCCCCTGGGGAACCTCGGAGCCAAGCTCGGCGACCTGGTCGTCCTCGCCCAGGCCCAGTTCGGGTACCTCGCCCTCCTCATCCCGGCCGGCTTCGTCGCGACGGTCTGGCGCCATTGGCGATACGCGCTCCTGACCGGCACGGCGATGCTCGCCACGGTCCTCTTCAACGCCTCCTACACCAACGCCGACATCAGCCGCTACTACCTGGGGCCGATCCTCTGGGCGTGGACCTGGCTGGCCGTGCTCGCGGCCCTGCTCGTCGAGGTGCTGGCCGGGCGGAGCCGGAACGACGCCCGGACCGATGCGGCGGCCTCCAGCGGCGGCCCGGACCGCGGTGGCGAGCCTTCACCGCGTGCAGCGGGCGCTCCCGTGACCCCGGCGGCCATCATCGCCGCGGCCCTCGCGGTGGCCCTCCTCGTGCCGACCCTCACGGACGTCCCGGCGCGGGCGAAGGCGGCGGACCTCTCCGGCGACCGCGCGGCGCGGACCTGGCTGGAGGCGGCGCTCACGAAGGTCGAACCCGACGCCGTGATCGTCAGCTGGTGGAGCACCTCGACGACCCTCTGGTACGCACAATACGTGGACCACCTGCGTCCCGACCTCCTGATCGTGGACGATCGAACCCGCCTGGACCGGCACTATGGAGAAGCAACCGACGTGATCGCCTTGTTCCTCGGCCGGCGGCCCGTCTATGTCATCCGTGCCAACGACTACGACCTGGGCCTGGTCAAGGCCCTCTACGACATCCAGCCGCTGGCCGCGGTCCCCGCCCCGAAGATCTATCGCGTCATCGGCCGGCGCTCGGCGGGCGGCTGACCATGGCCGAGCGCGTGCCCGCCGTGTCGTACTTCTTCCCGGCCCACAACGAGGAGGCCAACCTCCGGGGCCTCGTCGAGGAGGCGCTGGCGACCCTGCCCGACCTCGCCGAGGCGTTCGAGATCATCGTCGTCGACGACGGGTCCGGGGACGCAACACCCCGGATCGCCGACGAGCTCGCAGCCGCCGACCCGCGTGTCCGCGTCGTCCACCACCCGCGCAACCGGGGCTACGGGGCCGCCCTCCGATCCGGCTTCGGGGCGGCACGCTACGAGCTCCTTGCCTTCACCGACGGTGATCGCCAGTTCCGGGTCGCCGACCTCGGCCGGCTGACGGCTCGCTACCTGGCGGGCGACGCGGACGCGCGGGTGGCTCATCAGGTGAGAAATGTTGGACTCGGCGCCGGTGATGAGGTTGTCC
>JACQEH010000249.1 GCA_016200675.1 Chloroflexota bacterium
AGGGCAGGGAGGCCACCCATGCCCAGCCCGGGATCTCGCCGGTCGCCACGAAGAACGTGCCGACGACCATGAGCGGGCCCCAGACGAGGAACACGCCCGGCTCGCCGAGGCCGATGTGCTTGAGGCGAATCGGCGGCGCGACGTAGAAGACGGAGACGAACAGGCCGCCGAGCGCGAACGGCACCACCAGCCAGCCGCGCTGGGTGATGAAGAACAGGAGGATCGCCAGGTCGAGGGCGTTGACCAGGAGGATCGCTGCGCCCAGCTGGCGCTTCGTGACCCAGCCCGAGAGGATGGGGTGGGGCGCATACAGGGCGCGGACGTAGTCGTCCGTGTCGACGCCGCCCTCGAGGTCGAAGTAGTCGTTGATCATGTTGTTCGCGGCGTGGGCGGCGACGAGGCCTACGATTGCGAGGGCAAGAAGCCCCCAGTTGACGGTGACCTCGTGGGTCAGCTGCTGGGCGCCGACCGCGAGCAGCCCGCCGATGAGCCCGGACGTGACGGTCATCGAGAAGACGGCCGCCCGGGTGATCACGAGCCACTTGCTGACTGCGTCGGGCGGGGCGGTCATGCCCTCGGGCAGGTTCGCGGTGTTGAAGACGGTCCGCCACGTTCGGAGGCGCTGGGCGAGCATCGGTCGGGTTCCTTCCTCGGTTCCCGGGTCTCTTCCCCGGAAACGTGCGCCCAGATAGTATCATGTTATTCGCACCGCTCACCGATGGGCGGGTCGGTGCGATGATGCCCGCGATGCGCGCCGACGACCTCCGCCCAGATCTCGCCTTCGACACGCTCGCCGTCCACGCCGGCGCCGAGCCGGACGAACTGACCGGGGCCGTCGCGCCGCCGATCTACCAGACAAGCACCTACGCCCAGGACGGGGTCAATCGCCCGCGCGGTGGCTACGACTACGCCCGGACGGTCAACCCGACGCGGGACCGCCTCCAGCGGGCCGTCGCCGCGCTCGAGGGGGGCGGAGAGGGGATTGCCTTCGCCTCGGGTTCGGCCGCGACCGCCGCGGTCTCGGAGCTGGCCGCGCCGGGATCCGAGATCGTCGTCGGTGACGACGTCTACGGGGGGACGTACCGCTACCTCGAGAAGGTTCGGCGCGGGAACGGCGTCGATGCCCGCTACGTCGACCTCGCCGGCGACCCCGACGCGCTCTGGGAGGCCATGTCGGAGCGGACTCGGCTGGTCTGGTTCGAGACGCCCACGAATCCGCTCCTCAAGGTCATCGACATCGGGGCCGCCGCGCGGACCATCCGGGAACGCTTCGACGGCCGCGCGGACCGCCCGCTGCTCATCGTCGACAACACCTTCGCCTCACCGGCGCTCCAGCGACCTCTCGACCATGGCGCCGACGTCGTCTTCCACTCGGCGACGAAGTACCTCGCCGGGCACAGCGACACGGTCCTCGGTATCGCAGTGACGCGCGACGCCGCTATCGCCGAGCGGCTCCGGTTCCTCCAGAACGCGATGGGTGGGGTGCCCGGTCCGTTCGACTGCTTCCTGGTGCTGCGCGGCCTCAAGACGCTCCACCTGCGGGTGGCACGACACGTGGAGAACGGCACGGCCGTGGCGGCCTTCCTCGCCACGCGCGACGACATCGAATGGCTCGTCCACCCCGCCCTCAACGAGGGCCGGCACGCCCACCCTCAGGGCGACGCGGCGGCCACCCAGATGCACGGCGGGGGCGGGATGGTCTCGTTCCGGCCGGCGCCGGGAGGCCGCCACGGCCGGACCTCGGCCGAGCGTGCCGTGGCAATCGCCGAGGCGACCCGGATCTTCACCCTGGCCGAATCGCTGGGCGGCGTGGAATCGCTGATCGAGGTCCCGGCCCAGATGACCCACATGTCCGTGGCCGGTTCGCCGCTCCAGGTGCCGGACGACCTCGTCCGGCTCTCGGTGGGCATCGAGGCCGCCGTCGACCTCATCGCCGACCTCCGCCAGGCGCTCGACGCCAGCTGAGCCTGGGCCGCCGGCCGGTCAGTCCTCGACCGGCGCACCCCGTGGCATGGGCGTGGGCATCGGGGCGTTCGCCTGCCGGGCCGGCTCGAGGATCGCCGTCAGCTCTTCGCGGACCGCACGCCGGACCAGGGTGTCCAGCTCATCCGCGCCGAGCGTCGCACCGGGGACGACGGCGAGCGCCGCCGCAACCCCACGCGGCGCCGGCTTGAAGCGCCGGTCGATGACCTGCTCCAGGCCCTTCCGAACGGGCGTGAAGGCCGCCGCGATGACGAGCGTCGAGAGGATGACCGCCCCCTCCGACTCCTTGCCCGTCACCTGCACGAAGCCCTCCTGGAGGAGCTTGAGGGTGGCGGTGTAGAGGCCGGCCAGGATGGCGGTGAGCGCGCCATAGACGACCGTCCGGGAGATGACCTGGTCGATGTCGTACAGCCGATGCCGGAGCACCGCGATCGCGATCGCGACCGGCATGAGGAGCCCGAAGCCGATCATCAGGTACTGGGCGACCTGGACCGCGGCCGAGATCGTCCCGGCCGCGATGAACGGGAGGCTCACGGCGGCGAGCCACTTCATCTGCTCCCGTGCGTCACCACTCGACCTGCGCCAGCGCACGACGAGGGAAATCGCGCAGAGGGCCGACGCACCGGCGAAGGTAACGGCGCCGATGACGAGGACCGCACGGGACCACTCCCCGCCGAAGGTGACGGGGTTCTGTACGTCCGGGAAGTTGTTGAGCGGTCCGGGCGTCGTGCCGAGCCCGAGCGCGAACAGGATGGCCCCGAGGATGGTCAGGGGCCCCAGCGGGCCCCAACGAGGCGAGAGCGGCGTGCCGTCGGGAAAGAGCAGGAAGAGAGGCCCGAAGACCGCCACGGACCAGATCCAGATGACGTTGGAGACCCACGAGGTCCAGGCGATCAGCACCGGATCGGGGTTCGGGCCACCGGCTGCGAGTGCCGGCGCCGCGTCGATCCCGAATTGGACCGCCGTCGCGAGCCCCTCGACGAGCAGAAGCCAGCCGATCGCGTTACCCGGTCGACGCCCGAGGATCAGCGCACCCATCCCGCCGAACGCGACCGCCACGAACGCGGTGAAACCCGTGAATCCGAAGGTCGGCGGCGGCGGTGGCCAGATCCGGACGAGCATCAGGATGCCGACGACGATGCAGGCGACCAGGAGCGCGACCGCGGCCCGGACCAGGCGACGCTCAGCACCGATTCCACGAGCCATGCGCCGCACGCTAGCCGACGGCGATGGGATGTCAAGACCGCCGGCCGAGGGCTCCGGCGACCCGAGGCCCGGACCGCAACCGTTTCGCAACCTGCTTGGTGCCGAGTGCTACGATGCGGCCCAACAACGGCGACTGCGGAAGCCGACTCTCGCGGGCACTCGCGGGCACGCCCGACGCGCGGCCGGTCGAATCGAAGCCCTGACGGGCCGGGCCACCTCGCCCGCCGTCTGCGCCGAGGAGACCGCACGATGACCACCGCCACCGCTCCCGGAGCGACCCGGAACCTGGCCAGGCCCGGCCGCACCAACCTCTCGACCGCCGAGCTCTACGAACTCGCCATTCGCGAGAGCGAAGGCGTCCTTGCCGCGAACGGGCCGCTCGTG
>JACQEH010000250.1 GCA_016200675.1 Chloroflexota bacterium
GAGGTGGGCGAGGTAGGCGCGCGAGAACTGCCGACAGAGGCGGCACGGACAGTCCTCCTGGACCGGCCGCGGGTCGTCGAGGACGGCGGCATTGCGGACGTTGAGCCGCCCGCCGGGGATCCAGAGCTGGCCGTTACGGGCCACCCGCGCCGGCAGCACCGAGTCGAAGAGGTCGATCCCGTAACGGACCGCCTCCAGGAGGTCCGCCGGAGACCCGAGGCCCATCAGGTAGCGCGGCCGGGGGTCGCCGTCGAGGACCGGCATCACCGCTTCGAGCGCATCGGCGCGCTGGACGGGCGTCTCATCCCCCGCCAGGCCGCCGATGCAGATGCCGTCGAAGGGCAGGCCGGCGATGAACCGCGTCGAGCGCTCGCGCAGCTCCGGGTCGACGCCGCCCTGGATGATCCCGAAGAGCGCCTGGTCGGGGCGAGCGTGGGCCGCGAGGCTTCGCGTCGCCCAGCGATGCGTCCGCTCCATGGCCGCCTCGACCTCGGGACGCGGCGAGCTCGGGAAGACGGGATGGTCGAAGGCGACGGCGATGTCCGGCCCGAGCGCCTCCTGGACGCCGATCGCGATCTCGGGCGTCAGGCGCTGAAGAGTCCCGTCGATGTGGCTCCGGAAGGTCGCCCCGTCCTCGTCGACGACCCGCGCGTCGGCGAGCGAGACGACCTGGTAGCCACCCGAGTCCGTGAGGATCGGCCGGTCCCAGGCCATGAACCGGTGGAGGCCGCCGAGCCGCCGTATACGCTCGTGGCCGGGGCGAAGGAAGAGGTGGTAGGTGTTGGCGAGGACGATGGTCGCGCCCACCTCGACGAGGTCGTCCGGGTCGAGTGCCTTGACCGTCGCATTCGTCCCGACGGGCATGAACTGGGGCGTCTCGATTACGCCGTGGGGCACCGTCAAGCGGCCGAGCCGGGCTCGGGTCCCGCCGCTCGGCGAGGCCGCTCGGAGGACCTCGAAGGCAACCGGTCGCGGCATGGCGACTGGAACGCGGGCAGCAGGTGCGGCGGTGGACGCTGCGGCGTCGACCGCGACGTCAGCGATCGCCGACTCCCGGATCGTCCGTCCAGAGGCTCGGCATGTCCGGCTCCGCCCGGCGTGGGGGCGGGATCTCGAAGCCCAGGCCGGCAAGGTGGTTCCGGGCCGCCTCGGTGGCGATCCGGCCCTGCGGCGTCCGGTCGAGGAAGCCGAGCCGGAGCAGGAACGGCTCGTAGACGTCCTCGATCGTCTCGATCTCCTCGGACAGGACGGCGGCGAGCGCCGCCACCCCGACGGGACCCGAACCGAACTTCTGGATGATGGCCGCCAGCAACTTGCGATCTGTCGAGTCGAGGCCCTCGTCGTCGATCTCGAGGAGGCGCATCGCCTCCCGGGCGGCCGTCTCGGTCACCCGCCCGTCGCCGTGGACCTCGGCGTGATCCCGGACCCGCTTCAGGAGCCGGTTCACGATGCGCGGCGTCCCGCGTCCACGTCGGGCGATGGCGATCGCGGCGCCGGCGTCGATGTCGACGTCCAGGATCCGGGCCGAACGCTGGACGATCTCCGTCAGCTCGGGCTCCGTGTAGAAGTCCAGCCGATAGGTGGCCCCGAAGCGGTCCCGGAGGGGCGAGGAGATCCGGCCAGCCCGGGTCGTGGCGCCGACCACGGTGATGGGCTTGAGCGTCAGTCGGAGCGATCGCGCCGACGGGCCCTTGCCGATCATCACGTCGAGGGCGTAGTCCTCCATCGCCGGGTAGAGGATCTCCTCCACCGCCCGGTTGAGGCGATGGATCTCGTCGATGAACAGGACGTCGCGCTCCTCGAGCGAGGTGAGGATGGCGGCCAGGTCGCCGGCCCGCTCGATCGCCGGGCCCGAGGCGTACTTGACGTTGACCCCGAGCTCGCGGGCGATGATCGTGGCGAGGGTGGTCTTGCCGAGACCTGGCGGTCCGTAGAGCAGGACGTGGTCGGCCGCCTCTCCCCTGCCCCTGGCCGCGGCGAGCAGGACGGACAGGTTCGCCTTGACCTCGCGCTGGCCGATGTACTCGTCCAGCGTGCGCGGTCGCAGGGTGCCTTCGATCACGGGATCGGCATCATCCAGGTCCGCCGAGAGGATGTGCGAGAGGTCGTCGGCCATCGCGCGTGAGTCTAGCACGGACGCGCCGGTTTCGTACGCATGTTCGCTATGCGCGGAAGTCCCACCCACGGACTAGGAGATGCGCGCTAGGATGCAGAGGATGCGCCTCTCCCGACGCTCCGAATACGGCCTCCGCGCCCTCGTCGATTTGGTCCGCCACGATGGCGGCGGCCCGATCCCGCTGACCACGCTGGCCACCCGGAACCGGCTGCCGGCCAAGTTCCTCGAGCAGATCATGTCGACGCTCAAGCACGCCGGCATCGTGCGAACGACGCTGGGCACGCACGGCGGGTACGCGATGGCCGCCCGGCCCTCGACGGTCTCGATCGGGCGGATCGTCCGGCTGCTGGACGGGGCGCTCGCGCCGCTCCCGTGCGTGTCGCTGCGCTACTACGAACCGTGCTCGTGCCCCGACGAGGCCACCTGCAGCCTGCGTGACGTGATGATCGACGTCCGCGATGCGATGCTCGAGATCCTCGACAAGGAGTCGCTCGCGGACCTGGCCGCCCGAACGGGCCGCGACTCGATCGATCCGCGCGGCCGGCATGCGGACGCGTTGGCGGGACGCCGGCCGTAGCCGTTGTTGATCGAGGCGGCCACGTGACGACGGGTCCCCGGGCTAGCGGACGAAACGGCACAACATTCCCCAGTGGACTCATATGGCAGACGTTGGGCCCCGACCACCGGGTCACGGCGCTGCGGTCGTGCGCGGACCGTTCCCACAGGCCCGTTTCGGCCGCCCCAGCACGCATTAGCGGCCATACGAGTCCAGTCATGGCTATTCCGCCAGAACCCGTCCCCGGGCGACGCCTACTCCCGTAGCAGGCTCCGCAGCGCCGCCTTGACCCGGTCCTCCAGCGTCCCGCCGATCGTCGCGTCGGCCAGCGCGATCCGCGACGCCTCGCGCGCCTCGGCCAGTGAGTAGCCGAGAGCCTGCAGCGCGGCGATCACCTCGCTCTCGGCCGCGCCGAGCCCACCGACCCCCGCGCCTCCGGCCGCCACGCCGGCAGCGGCCACCTTTTCCTTGAGCTCGAAGATGACCCGCTCGGCGAGCTTCTTGCCGATCCCGGGGATCGACACGAGCACGGCCTGGTCCTGGAGCAGGATCGCGAGCTGTAGATCAGGCGTCGGCCGGCTCCCGACGATCGCCAGCGCGACCTTTGGCCCCACGCCGGTGACCGTCAGCAGCAGGTTGAAGAAGCCGAGCTCCTCGACCGTCCGGAACCCGTACAGCGCCTGCTGGTCCTCGCGAACGAGGTGATACGTGTGGAGCTTCAGCCGGCCGCCGGGCTGCGCCGAGGCCAGGATCGACGGCGCCGCGAAGACCCGGTACCCGATCCCGCCGACCTCGATCACGAGCGAATCTGCCGCGACGGCCCCGACGACGCCTTCGACCGACGCGATCA
>JACQEH010000248.1 GCA_016200675.1 Chloroflexota bacterium
CGCCGGCTCGCCGGCGCGCCGCCAGCTCACCCTCGGCCACGCGAAGCACGGCGGCGGCCAGGCGGGCGGGGTCATGGCGGTGGGCGTTGTCCGGATCCACGACGTCCTCGGTGGCGAGGGACGGCGCGGGATCGATCGCCGGGGGCCACCGAAGGCGGACCGACTCGGCCACCCACTGCTCGGGGACACGCGCGTCGAAGCGGTCATTCGCCAGGACCACATCGACGAGGCCCGGACTCGTGTGCGCGACGAGGGCCTCGACGTGGTCGGCCAGGTCGTAGCCGGCCGTCTCGCCGGCCTGGGTGGCGACGTTGCAGACGTAGATCCGGAGAACCGACGAGGCGGCCACGGCGTCCCGGACCTCGGGCACGAGGAGGGCTGGCAGGAGGCTCGTGAAGAGACTGCCGGGCCCCAGGACGATGACGTCGGCCTCGGCGATCGCGGCCAGTGCATCGGCGCCGGCGGCGACATCCGGCGGGGTGATCCAGACCCGCTCGATGCCGGGCGTCCGCATGACGTTCGACTGGCCGGAGACGATGACCCCGTTGCGGGTCCGGGCGTGGAGGTTGATGGGCGTCGGGGAGACCGGCAGGACCTGGCCGCGGACCGCCAGGACGCGGTTCATCCGGCGGACCCCCTCCTCGAAATCGCCGTCCTGGACGGCCGTCAGGGCCGCGATCAGGAGGTTGCCGATGGCGTGCCCGCCGAGCGCTCCCGGAACCATCTCCACCGGCTCGCCGTCCGGCCGGTGCGCGCCCGGGAAGCGGTAGCCCAGGAGCTGCGACATGAGCGGCTCGGCGTCGGCGAGGGCGGCGATGCAGTTGCGGATGTCGCCCACGGGCGGGATGCCGAGCTCCTCACGGAGGGCGCCCGACGAGCCGCCGTCGTCGGCGACGGTCACGATCGCGGTCAGGTTGCTGGTGTGCTCCTTCATCCCCCGCAGGAAGGCCGACAGGCCCGTCCCGCCGCCGATGGCGACGACCCGCGGCCCGCGGGCTAGGAAACGCTTCTGATAGATGACCTCGGCCAGGGACTGCTCCTCGTCGGCGGTCCGGAGGGGATCCGTGACCGCGCGCAGGACGCGCACGCCGCCGACGACCACGAGGGCGACACCGAGCGTCCCGACAATGAGTCCCCGCAAGGGGTAGGGCAGGAACTGGAGGGTGATCCCGTCGAGGACCGCGCCCGCGAGCCCGCCGGGATGGACGTCCTGGGTGGCCTGGCGCACGACGTGGGCGACGGCCAGGGCAAGGAGCAGGAGGCCGGCGAAGACAACACCCAGCCAGCGCTTGATCCCGATCCCCGGCGTCAGCCAGCGACGGAGATTCACGGGCGCTGGAGCTCCCGGTGGAAGACGCTGATCGGGGCGAAGCCCTGGTCGCGGAGCCACGCTGCGAGCTCCTCGGCCAGGACGATCGAGCGGTGCTGGCCGCCGGTGCAGCCGATGGCGATCGTCAGGCGGCTCTTGCCCTCGTCGGCGAAGGCCGGGATCGAGAAGGCCAGAAGCGGCTCGACGAGGGCGAGGAATCGCCCAGCCGCCGGCTGCGACAGGACGAAGCCCCGAACGGGCGCGGTGAGCCCGGAGTGATCGCGCAGCTCGGCCACGTAGTAGGGGTTGCGGAGGAACCGCGTGTCGAAGACGAGGTCGGCCTCGAGGGGCACGCCGAACTTGTAGCCGAAGCTCAGGAGCTGGATCGCCATCCGGTCCGGCTCGAGGTCGCCGAGGCGGGCGAAGAGCTGCTCGCGGAGCTCCCGCAGCGCCAGGTCGGAGGTGTCGACGACGACATCGGCCTCCGCCCGGATGGGGTCCAGGAGGCGGCGCTCGTCGGCGATGGCGGCGGCGATCCCGCGGGTCTCCCCGAGGGGATGGCGATGGCGCGTCTCCGAGAACCTTCGGATGAGGACCTCGTCGCGGGCCTCCAGGAAGAAGACCTGGGGCCGGATGCCCCGCCCTTCGAGGGCGCCCCGGGTCGCCCGGTAGGCCGTCTCGGCATCGCCGGCCCGGACGTCGAGGACGATCGCCATCCGGGCGTAGCGCTTGGGATCCCAGGCCACGAGGTCGGCTAGGTTCGGCAGGAGCTCGCCCGGGAGGTTGTCGACGACCACGTAGCCGAGGTCCTCGAAGAGTTTGGCCGCGGCCGTCTTGCCGCCGCCCGAGAGGCCGCTGAGGATCGCCACGTGGGAGCGGTCGGCGGCCGGCTCGAGCCGCGGCACCGTCTCGCTGCCCTCGCGCGGGATGCCGTCCTCGCTGGCCATCGCCGTCAGTCTACGCCGGGTCCGCGGCGCCTCAGCGCCCGCTCCGCCGGATGACCAGGATCGTGCCCTCGAAGAGGACGTAGAGGGTGATCCCGAGGACGGTGGGGCTGACGAGGTCGCCGCCCGGCGTCGCGACCGCCGAGAAGACCGCGATCCCCAGGATGATCGCCCGTCTTGACCGCCGAAGCCGTTCCGAGGTCACGATCCCGACCCGCGACAGGCCGACGAGGAGGATCGGGAACTCCATGAGCAGCCCGAAGGCGAGGAAGAGGGTGCTCACGAAGTCGAAGTACTCGCGGGCCGTCAGGAGGGCCTGGAGATCGGGGGTCTGGAAGCTCAGGAGGAAGATCGCGGCGAAGGGCAGGACGACGTAGGCGATGCCCACGCCGAGGACGAAGAAGGCGAGGGCCGCGGGAATCCAGGGCAGGATCGCCCGCCGCTCGGACGCGGTCAGGCCCGGCGCGATGAACCGCCAGACGTGCCACAGGATCACCGGCATGGCCAGGATGATGCCGATGATGATCGAGATCCGGACACGGATCGCGAAGGGGTCGCCGATCGACAGGTAGATGAGGGGCTTGTCGGTGGGCAGCGGCGACTTCAGGAAGGCGATCGCATGCTCGCTCGCCAGGAAGCCGACGACCGCTCCGACGAGGACGGCCAGGATCGACCAGATGATCCGGTTGCGAAGCTCCGTGAGGTGATCCACCAGCGACATCACGGTCGCCGGCTCGCCGGGCGTCGGGCCGGGCGTTGGGGCCAGAGTCGCCGCGGGTGGAGCCTCGGCGGCCGGGATCAGGGCCATCGGCGGTTCGGTCGGAGTTGTCATGCCCGCGTCCGCCGCCCGGTCGGGCGGCGCCGAATCAGCGGGCGCACCGTCGCTCGAGGCGTCGTCGGGGGTCATTCCTGGGGCCGCGGGGCGAGCGCCCGGTCAGGACGCCGGCGCCTCGGGACCGCTGGGCGAGGCCGGAACCTCGGCGACGGGCTGGGTAGCCACGGCGGCCGCGATGGGCGCAGCCGCCGCGATGGGCATGGCCTGGACCGGCGCCACCTGCGTGGCCACGGGGGCTGCCGTCGCTGCGGCGACCGGCGCGACCGGGGCCGGCGGGGCATCGGCGGTGATCGGCTCGAGGCTCGTGGCGTCCCTGACGTCCGTGGCGGCCTTCCGGAACTCCCGGATGCTCTTGCCGAGCGCCGAACCGACCTCGGGCAGCTTGCCCGGCCCGAGCACGACCAGGGCGATCACGAGGATGATGATGAGTTCGGTGGGGCCGAGGTTTCCGATGAACGGCATGTCGTCACGTGCTCTCGATGCGCCGCGGCGAAGCCCGCGGGACGGCGGCTAGGGTAGCACAGGGAGTCGGCCGGCCCACTCGGCGGCAGCCCTCGCGACGAGCTCCGCGGGATCGCCCGCGAGGTCACCTGCGACCCCTCCGGCCGCTGCACCGGCGATGCCCCGGGAGACATTCACGAGGAGTCCCCCACCCGCCCGGCCCCCGGCCGGCGGCGCGATCGCGGAGCCATGTCGGAGGACCGGCTCGACCTCGCCGCCCTGGGCCCCGACCCCGGGCACCAGGAACGCCAGACCGGCTGCGATGGCCCGGATCCGGGCCAGCTCGACCGGCGCCGTGGCCCCGACGACGAGCCCCACGGTCCCGCCGGGCCCCCAGCCACCGGCGGCCCGGGCCACGCGGGCGTAGAGGGGTTCCGCGGGTGCCCCGGTCCCGCGATCCTCGGCGACCTCGAGCCCCTGCAGCTCACCGGCGCCGGGATTCGAGGTCCGGCAGAGGAGATAGGCGAAGCGGTCGAGGCGCTCGAGGAGCGGCGCCACGGCCTCCGCGCCGAGGTAGGGATTGACGGTCACGGCGTCGGCACCGAGGCCGTCGAAGAGCGCCGCGGCCTGCCGGGCGGCCGTTGTCCCGATGTCGCCCCGCTTGGCGTCGGCGATGACCGGGATGTCCGGCGGGATCGTCGCCCGGATGCGTTCCAGGGCCGCGTACCCGGCGGATCCGAAGGCCTCGAAGAAGGCCAGGTTCGGCTTGAAGGCAGCAGCGAAGGGAGCCGCGGCATCGATGATCAGGCGGCAGAAACGTTCGAGGCCGGCGAGGTCGCGGCCGAACCCGGCCGGGAGGCTCGCGACGTCCGGGTCGAGACCGACGCACAGGACCGTGCCACTCGTCGCGGAGCGCGCCGCGAGCCGCTCCAGGTAGGCGGGGCGCTCGGTCATGGAGCGGCGGACGGCCCCGAGGAGCCTCCGGTCGAGCCACCGGCCCCCGGGGCGCCGGCCGTCGGAACCGCGGTCGGGGCGGGGGTCGGCAGCTGCGAGGCCGGGATCCACCAGCCGGGGCGGGAGGCCGCGTCGAGGCCGGCCGAGATCGTGAGCTGGAGGGGCGAGCCCTTGAGGGCCGGAACGCCGCTCGTCGTCACGCCGACGGACCAGAGGTCGGTCACGCCGCCCGAGAGCGAGGGGTAGGCGATCGTGTCGCCGGCCGGGGACCAGACCGGATCGAAGCTCCGTTCGTCGTTCGTGACCCGGAGGAGCTCGGTCCCCCGCGCGGCATCGAGGATCACGATGTCCGTCCCGAAGGTCGTCGTCCTCGTCGCGGCGATGAAGCGGCCGTCCGGCGACCAGGCCGGCGACGTGTAGCCGGGTCCGGTGACGGCCGTCGCCTGGGCCGTCCCGACGTCGTAGCGCATGATGACCGGCGCCCCGCGTGACCCGTCGCGACCGTTCTTCACGAAGAGGAGCGAGCGGCCGTCGGGCGACCAGGCCGGGTCCTGGTGGCCGAGCGGCGCGTTCTCAGGCACCTTGAGGGCGGTGAGCTTGCCGGTGGCCGGGTCGAAGGACTTGAGGACCACGTCGCCCTTCGTCGGATCGGGCCCGTCCGTGACCACCACGATGGTCGTGCCGTCCGGGGAGGCGACGGGCTGTCGCAGGAACGTCGACCAGATGTAGGTGCCCGTCGAGATCCGCCCCTCCAGGAGCGCTTCCGCGGGCGTGGCGCCGTCGGCCCTGATGCGCATGAGGGTCGGGGTCTCGAGGCTGAAGCGACGACCCACGCCGTTCACCCGCCAGAGGCCCGTCTCAGCGACGGTGCGGATGAAGTAGATCCACTCTCCGTCGGCGGAGAAGGACGCCATCGAGTCCTGCCCACCCGAGGTCCGGGCCGTGGCGGTTGCCCCGTGCTGGAGCCAGATGTTGCCGGCCTTCACGTACAGGATCCGTCCCGGCACGTTCGCCCGGGGGTCGACGATGACGACGTTCGACGGCGTCGGCGTCTGGATGGGGCCGTTGCCGCCGCCACCGTCCTTGCCGCCTCGTGCGAGCGGGAGGTTGCCGGTGAGCAGCGCGAGGCTGAGGGCCGCGATGACGAGGAGCCCAAGGCCCGCCGCAAGGTCCGCGAGCGGGAGTGTCCCGGTAGAGAGGCGCAGGGGGCCCGGCCCGCCGATCCGTCGCGGGGTCATCCGGGAGCCCTTGCCATGATCGGGTCCGCGGCGGCACCCGCCAGCGGCCCGACCGCCGACTCCGGTCCGACGGCCGACCCCGGTCCGACGGCCGACCCCGGTCCGACGGCCACGCCGCGACCGGCCAGGATCCCCGCAGCCTCGGGATGGTGGCCCGACGGCGCCACGTCCCGAACCTCCAGCTGGAGCGATTCGATGCCGCCGAAGCGGCGGCTCGTCAGTCGGGCGGCGACATCCACCCGGTCGCCCTCGGCGAGGCTCGTCGCCAGCTCCGGCCAGCCGAATGCGATCCCGTCGAGGACGTCGAGGCGCCGCTTCAGGACGAGCTGGGTGTGCCCGCCCGACGCCTCCCGGACCCGGGTCACGGTGAGGCCGAGGACGGCCACGATCGGCTCGGGATTGCCGACGCCCCACGGACCGAGCTTCGCGAGGTCGGCGAGCAGCCGATAGTCGACGTCGGCCGCGGCCAGGACGAGGTCGATCCCGCCGACCGGCGTCGGGTCCCGCGGCACGCTCGTCGCGGCGAGGGCCAGGAAGCGCGCCCGGAAGGCCGGCCAGTCGGCCGCCGCCACCTCGAAGCCGGCGGCCCCGGCATGGCCACCGTGCCGGATCAGGAGGTCGTCGCAGGCGGCCAGGGTGTCGGCGAGATGGAGGGACCCGTCGCCCCGGCACGAGGCCCGGATGAGGTCGCCGAGGTCCGCCCCGACGATCGCGGGCCGCGATCGCTCCTCGGCCAGGCG
>JACQEH010000012.1 GCA_016200675.1 Chloroflexota bacterium
CCTCGCCGGCCGCCTCGCCGCTCCCCAGCTCCACGAGGACGAGGATCGGGCCGCTCATGGCGCCAGGACCCCGAGCTTCACGAGCAGATCAACGACCGCCGGGGCCGCGTCGGCTCCACGGCCGATGACCTCGGCCTCGGATTCGACGGCCTCGGGCAGGCGGAGGACCACCTTCGACGGCCCGAGGGTCGCACCGGCCACGGCCGCCGGACCGGACCCAGCCGCGCCGACGGCGATCCGCTCGACCTCCTTCTTCCTGGCCCGGAGACGGCCCGGGACGGACGGGTATCGGGGCAGGTTGATCCCCTCCTTCACCCCGACGACCGCGGGGAGC
The DNA here is from genome assembly GCA_016200675.1 of Chloroflexota bacterium. Classification (GTDB taxonomy): domain Bacteria; phylum Chloroflexota; class Limnocylindria; order Limnocylindrales; family CSP1-4; genus UBA5189. The sequence continues at coordinate 335 of JACQEH010000012.1, forward strand.
GGCAGGTCGTAGGTCTCCCAGCCGCCGCCGGTCGCCTCGCGACGGGCGACCGCGGAGCCCTCGCCGACCGTCAGCCCCTTGAGCCCGGACACGACCGGGCGGCCCAGCGCGACCGCGACCCGGATCCCGACCTGGAACCCGCCGCTGTCCGCCGATTCGTTGCCGAAGACGATGAGGTCGAAGGGCCCGTTCGCGGCCTCCTGGGCCCTGACCGCATTCGCGATCGCCGCGGCGGTCGAGACCGGATCCCACTCGGAGCCGTCGGTCTCGAGGAGGACAGCGCGATCGACACCGAGCGCCATCGCGTCCCGGAGCTGGTCCTCGGCGGCGGCCGGGCCGAGCGTCAGGACCGTGGATTCGCCGCCCTTCGCCTCGATGATCCGGACCGCCTCCTCCACCCCGCACTCCTCGTGGGGGCTGATCGTGAAGCCCAGGAACTTCGTGTCGATCTCCTGGCCGTCGCCGGTCAGGACGATCCGCCCGCCCGTCTGGGGGACGCGCTTGACGCAGACGAGGACGCGCATCGCTCGGTCAGGCCCGGATCCTGGCGTTCTCGGGGTCGAAGAGCGGCGTCGCGCCGGCGACCGCGACGGTCACCGGGTAGTGCTCGCCGAAGTACTCGACGGCGAGCTTCTCCCCGACCTTCGCGTGCTCGGGCGGCAGGTAGGCCATGAGGAGATGCTTGCCGAGCGAGGGTGCCGACCCGGCCGACGTGACGTACGAACGCCGCCCCTTCGCGTCGATGATCGATCGACCGTCCGGGGTCAGGATCGGCTCGCGGCCGAGCATGTAGCGCTTCACGCCGCTCGCCGACGTGGGGTCGTCCACGGTCAGGGTGCAGAGGGTCGCGGCCGGCGGCTTCGCGCGCTGCGCCAGGTAGGCCGCCTTGCCCACGAAGTCGGCGTTCTTGACGGTCGGCCGGGCCATGCCCGCCTCGACGAGGTCGAAGTCGAGCTCCAGCTCGGCGCCGTGGGCCCGGTATCCCTTCTCGAGCCGGGCCGTGACCGCGTACGTGCCGATCCCCACCGCGACCATGCCGAACGGCGGCCTCGGTGACCGAGGCCAGGATGTCGCGGGCCCGCGGGCCCCAGAGCCCGATGGTCGTGTACTGGTTCGTCACGTCGTGGAGGTGGGCCGATCCATCGGCCGGCATCGCGTCCTGGAAGATCTTCCGGTCCCGCATGCCCATGCCGCCGCCGGTCACGACCCGGAACTGGTCGTGGGCGAGCCGCATGATCGTGAGGTCGGCCAGGATCCCGCCGGCCGGGTTGAGCATCGGGGTGTAGACGGTCTTGCCGGGCGTCACGTCGACCTTGTTGACGCACACTCGTTCGAGCGCGGCGAGCGCACCCGGCCCGGTGACGTCGAAGATCGCGAAGGCGGACAGGTCCACCATCCCGGCCCGGTCCCGCATCGCGAGATGCTCGGCGTTGATGATGGGGCTCCACCAGCGGGATTCCCACTCGGCCACGCGGGGCATCACCCGGTCGCCGTACTCGTCGAGGAGCGCCCGGTTGGCCTCGTACCAGAAAGGCCGCTCCCAGCCGGCGGCCTCGAAGAAGACGGCCCCGAGGGCCTTCTGGCGCTCGTACGCGGGTGACAGGCGGATCGGGCGGTTGCTCTCCCACTGCTCCATCGGGTGGACGATGCCGTAGGTCTTGTTGAAGCCCTCGGTCGTTCGAGCCCGGATGTGCTGCCAGGTCCTGTGGTGGTCGTAGAAGCGGGCGATGTCGGAGCCGTGCGGATCGATCTCGGGCGTGCCGTGGGTCATCCACTCGGCGACCGTCTTGGCGATCCCGGGCGCTTCCTTGATCCAGATGGCGGCGACCGACCAGAGGTTCTTCACCTCGGGCGTCTCGCCGATGATCGGGTTGCCGTCCGGGGTCAGCGAGAGCAGGCCGTTGATGGCCAGCTTCACTCCGACCTTCTCGTCGCCCACGATGCTCGGGAAGAGCTCCAGCGCGTCCTCGAGCTGGGGGTCGAAGTCCTCCTGGGTGAACGGCAGCATCGTCGGCGAGAGGGCGCTCGCCTCGATCGAGGGGATGTCGTCGGGGTCCATGAGGATCGCCCGGTGGGCATACGAGCCGACCTCGAAGCCGTTGCCGTGCTGGCGCTCGTACATGTTCGTGTCCATGTCGCGGACGATCGGGTAGTCCACCTCGGTCCGGGCGTTGGCGAACATCGGGACCGGCCCGATGTCGATCATCTGGTGGACCGCCGGCGTCAGCGGGATCGAGGCGCCGGCCATCTTCGCGATGCGCGGGCTCCAGATGCCGCAGGCGATGACGACGACCTCGGTGTCGATGTCGCCGTGATCCGTCCGGACACGGGTGACCCTGCCGTTCTCGGTGTCCACGCCGGTGACCTCGACGCCCGCCGCGACCGTGAGGGCGCCCCGGTCGATCGCCCACTGGCGCATGAGCGTGCCGGCCTGGAGGGAGTCGACCACGCCGACGCCCGGCGTGTAGAAGCCGCCCAGGATGATGCTCTCGTCGATGAACGGGACCATGCCCTTGACCTCGGCCGGCGTCAGGAGCCGGACGCCCTCCACGCCCCACGACTTGGAGGACGCCACTCGGCGCTTCAGCTCCTCCATCCGCTCGGGCGTCCGGGCGACCTCGATGCCGCCGCACTCGTGGTAGACGCCGAGGTCGCGGTACTGCTGGGCGCTGTCCAGGGTGAAGGCCGCCATCTCCTTGGAGTGGTCGGTCAGGAAGATGAAGTTCGAGGCATGACCGGTGGAGCCGCCCGGGTTCGGAAGGGTGCCCTTCTCGAGCAGGACGATGTCCTTCCAGCCCTGCTTCGCCAGGTGGTAGGCCATGCTGTTGCCCACGATCCCGGCGCCGATCACGACGACCTTGGCGCGCTCCGGCAGCGTTGCCATGTGACTTCCGTCCTCCAGTGCCCCGGGCGATCCCGGCGGCGATGTGGCGGCCCGCCCTCCCGGGGCCGGCCGCGATTGGTTCGATCGATCAGGCGAGGTTGACGACGACGGTCTTGAGCTCGGTCAGGCGCTCGATGGAGAAGCGCCCGCCGACGCGGCCGATCCCGCTCTGCGAGCCAGCCCGCCCGCCGAATGGCAGGTGCGATTCCCAGTAGTTCGTGCCCTCGTTGATGTTGACCCATCCGGCCCGGACCGATTCGGCGAAGCGCAGGCCCTCCCGGAGGTCCCGGGTGAAGATCGCGTTCAGGAGGCCGAAGGGGGATCCGTTGACGATCCCGATGGCCTCGTCGACGCCGCCGATGCGGGTGATCGGGGCCACCGGCCCGAACGTCTCCTCGCTGGCGATGTCCATGCGCGTCTCGACATCGGTGAGGACCGTCGGCTGGAAGAAGAGGGGGCTGCCAAGATTCGGGGAGCGACGGCCGCCGGTCACGAGGCGGGCACCCTGGGCGACCGCCTGGGCGACGTGCCGCTCCGTCTTGGCAGCCGTCTTCTCGTTGTTGACCGGACCCATTGTCGTCAAGGGGTCGAAGGGATCGCCGAGGCGGGTCTCCCGCGCGATCGCCGCCACGAGGCGATCCAGGTAGGCATCGTGGACATCCTCGTGGACGAGGATCCACTCGCCGGCCGTGCAGCTCTGGCCGGCATTGAGGAAGCAGGCGGTGAGGCTGGCGGTGACCGCCGCGTCGAGGTCGGCGTCGGCGAGGATGACGAGCGGACCGTTGCCGCCCATCTCCAGGAGCAGCTCCTTGCCGATGGCCCGCTCCTCGATCCGGCGGCCCGTCGCCGACGATCCGATGAAGCCGACCGCCGCGACATCCGGGTGGCCGGCGAGCTCGTCGCCGACCTCGCTGCCCGGGCCGGTCACGAGGTTGAAGACGCCGGCCGGCAGGTCGGCGTCGGCGAGGCAGGTGGCGAGGACCACGGCGCACCAGGAGGTGCTGGTCGCTGGGTTCCAGACGACGGTGTTCCCGGCGGCGAGGGCCGGCGCGATCATCTCGGCGGGCATGGTGTACGGCCAGTTCCAGGGCGTGATGACGCCGACCACGCCCTTCGGCACGCGATAGACGAGGACCCGCTTGTCGGGGTCGACGCTCGGAGGCATGAAGCCGTCCGTGCGGGTGGCGTCGGCGGCGGCCATCTTGAAGTAGACGATGAGCTCCTCGACTTCGCCGTAGGCCTCGGCCTGGAGCGGCTTGCCCTGGTCCAGGGTGAGCGCCTCGGCGAGGGCGTCCTTGCGTGCTTCGAGGATGGCGGCGACGCGTTCGAGGGCCGCGGCCCGGTCGAACGCCGAGCGGGCCGCCCATCGCGGTTGGGCCCCAAGCGCGGCGGCCACCGCCCGCCGGACGTCCTCGCGACCGCCCTTCGGCAGGTGGCCGATCAGCGTGCCCGTCGCCGGGCTGGTCGCCTCGAAGGTCGCCCCGGAAGCTGCCCCCGTCCAGGCGCCGTCGACGTACATCGAGGCGGTCCGGATTGCGGCGGGATCGACGGTCACGCGAGCTCCTGTGGGCGCCGCTCGGGGCGCCATCGGCGCGACGCGGCGGTGCCGCCGGCGGCGCGATCGAACGACTGGGCCGTGGGCGCGGGGGCGCCGTGCCTCGCCGGTGGGACGGTCCACAGTCTGCGCCCGGGGCTGGATCGGCTGCAACTCCCGCGACGGCGGTTCGCGGCCCCTGGCCCCGGCGCGTGGGGGCCCGCGGCCGCTCGCGGGCTCGGGGCCGATGCCCACCGAACATCGAATGGCTGCTCAAACCCGCGACGAACCGTCCGAAGCGCTCGACGCCGGGCCGCATCCGCCGGTTGGCCGCGAATTCAATGCCCAGCAGGCATCAAGTCCGACGAAACAGGGTCGGAGCGCTGCCCGAGCGCTCCCATGACGTGGAATCGATGCCCGGAGGACATGGGCGGCGCGGGGCAGGAACCACTGATCCGGCCCGGGCACCGCATGGGGGCTCGGTGGACCTTCGGCAGGGTGGGGCAGCCAGTCCGCCACTTCTGGGCCGAGCGTGCTCCACGCGCAGCTAGATTCGACGGCCTGGGCACTTCGCCAATCACGGCCGTGCAGGAATTGGTGGGTTCCTTGCCCCAGGCGCGGTGGTGGCTCGCGCAGCGGCGGCATAGCACCAACTGGCCCGGGCCGGGCGCGCAAGGCAGGACGCGAGCCGGCGGGGCCGGCGCAGGCCGGGCGCCTGCGCCGGCGCGGCGCCACGCTCGGGCACCACATCCCGGGCGCCCGCCACCGCCGATCCACAGTGCCGCCGATCTTGCTTGACATCGGACCGGACCGGCGCCGATGCTCACCGGCACGCTGTCGCCGCGGAGGCCCGTGGCCGGTGGGCAGCATGAGGTCGTCCGTGCCCGACTTGACCACGCCGCGCATCGCCGTCCGCGCCGCGCCGCGCCGCGCCCGCATCGTCGTCGCGACGCGCCGAGGGTTCCTCGAGGCCAGGCCATGACGATGGCCGAGGCACCGGGCGGCACTCGCGCCGCCGGCACGCCGGCGTCGGTCTCCGGGCCCTCGGGACCCGGGGCGGGCCATGCGCCCGGCGACCCCACCATCGTCGTCCGCGGCCTGTGGAAGGTCTTCGGGCCGGCGGAGAAACGCCTCGCCACGTCAACCGAGCCCGTGCCGCCGAACTCGGAGCTTCGGAACCGCTACGGGTCCATGGCGGCGATCCGCGACGTCTCGTTCGAGGTGCCCGCCGGCGAGGTCTTCGTCGTCATGGGCCTCTCGGGCAGTGGCAAGTCGACCCTGGTCCGTTGCCTCACTCGGCTCATCGAGCCGACCCGCGGCGAGGTCCTCCTCGAAGGCGAGGACATCCGGACCTGCAGCCCGAGCCGCCTCCGCGAGCTCCGGCGCCATCGCTTCAGCATGGTCTTCCAGCATTTCGGCCTGCTCCCCCACCGGCGCGTCATCGACAACGTCGCCTTCGGGCTCGAGGTCCGCGGCGAGGAGCGGAAGGCCCGCCACGCGCGGGCGCTCGAGATGATCGAGCTCGTCGGCCTCAGCGGCCATGCCTGGAGCTACCCGGACGAGCTCTCGGGCGGCATGCAGCAGCGGGTCGGCCTCGCCCGGGCACTGGCCGTGAACCCCGACGTGATGTTCCTCGACGAGCCCTTCAGCGCCCTCGACCCCCTGATCCGGCGCGACATGCAGGCCGAGATCCTGCGCCTCCACCACGACCTCGGGAAGACGATGGTCTTCATCACCCATGACCTCGCCGAGGCGCTCCGACTCGGCGACCACATCGTCATCATGCGCGACGGCCAGATCGTCCAGGCCGGCCGGCCGGAGGACCTGGTGGGGGCCCCGGCGGACGACTACGTGGCGGACTTCGTCCGGGATGTCCCGAAGGCCCACGTCCTGACACTGCGCTGGATCATGCGGCCGGCCCAGCCCGAGGATCCCCTGGACGGCCCGTCGTTCCCGCCCGGGACGGTCATCCGGGCCGCGGTCCACGCTGCCGCCGCAACCGAGAAGCCCATCCGGGTCATCGAGGACGGGCGGCTCGTCGGACTTGTCGACCGAGCCCACATCCTCGAGGCCGTCGGCGGTTCGGAGGAACCCGGCGGTTCGGAGGAACCCGGCGGTTCCCGGCAGCCTCCCGGCTCGCCGGCACCGTCCGAGCCGATCGGCTAGAAACGTGGCCGCGCCCTCCGTCGGCATGCTCCGGCGGCCCGAGCTGCGCCTCTCGACGGGGGCCCAGCTGGGCCTCCTCGTGGTCGTCGTGGCCGTCCTGTTCGTGCCCTTCCGGGGGACCTGGAACCTGGCCCATCACGACGATGCGAGCCTCTTCAAGGCCCTCAACGGCATCCGCGACTGGGTCGACGCCAATCGGACCATCAACCCCGTCTTCCTCTACATCTTTGGGCCCATCCGGTCCGGGATCGACGCCCTCAGCGAGGCCCTGACGTTCGTCTTCGACCACCTCAGCTGGGTCGCGGTCATGAGCATCGCCACCGCGCTGGGGCTGGCCCTCGTGTCGTGGCGGACGGCGCTCCTCGTGGCCGGCAGCCTCGCCTTCATCGGCCTCTTCGGGCTCTGGACGGAGATGATCCAGACCCTGGTCCTCATCTCGACGGCCGTTGCCCTGTCGCTGGCGATCGGCATCCCGCTCGGCATCGCCGCGGGCCGGAACGACCGCTTCCTGCGGCTTGCCTCGCCGATCCTCGACTTCATGCAGATCATGCCGGCCTTCGCCTACCTGGCGCCGCTGACCCTGATCTTCCTCATCGGCCCGCCGTCGGCGGTCATCGCGACGCTCATCTACGCGATCCCGCCGGCGGTCCGGATCACGGCCCTGGGCATCCGCGGCGTGCCGTCGGAGACGGTCGAGGCGGCGACCTCGCTCGGCTCGTCGGATGCCCAGATTCTGCGCAAGGTCCAGCTCCCGATGGCCCGCCGGACGATCGGCCTGGCCGTCAACCAGACGATCATGATGGCCCTCTCGATCATCGTCATCGCCGCCCTGATCAACGCCCCGGGCCTCGGCGAATCGATCCTCGTCGCGATCGAGAAGCTCAAGGTCGGGGCCGCCGTCGAGGCCGGTATCGCCATCGTCCTCCTGGCCACCGTCCTCGATCGCGTCACCGCGGGCCTCAGCGGCTCGCCGGCGGACGAGCACCGGCTCCGACGCTTCGACCCCGCGGCCCGGCGGCGCGTCCTGCTGGTGGCCGGCGCCCTCGTGGTCGGTGGGCTCCTGGGCGGCCTCATCCTGCACGCCGGCACCGACTTCCCGAGCGCCTGGCACGTCAGCATTGCCAAGCCGGTCGACCAGGCGACCCGCTGGATCGAGATCAACCTCAATCCCGTCACCGACGCCGCCAAGAACATCGTCTCGAAGTACCTCCTCGATCCCCTCCAGACCGTCCTCGAGACGTCGCCGTTCTGGTTGACGATTGCCGGGATCGGGGGGCTGGCCTACATCGTCAGCGGCCGGCGGGCCACCGTCGCCGTGGTCATCTCGCTCGCCGTGATCGTCCTCCTGCAGGTCTGGGAGCACGCGATGCAGACGCTGACGATGGTCCTCGTGGGAGTCGCCCTGACGATGCTGATCGGGATCGTCCTCGGCGTCGCCGCGGCCCGCAACCGCATCGTGTCGGCGATCCTCCGGCCGATCAATGACGCCGCCCAGACGCTGCCGGCGTTCGTCTACCTCGTACCGGCCGTGGCCCTCTTCGGCCCGACCCGCTTCACGGCCATCGTCGCCGCGGTGATCTACGCCGTGCCGGCCGTGGTCCGCCTCGTCGAGGACGGCGTGCGGGCGGTCTCCGCAACCGTCATCGAGGCCTCCACGTCGGCCGGGACAAGCCGCCTCCAGATGATCCTGAAGGTCCAGCTGCCGATGGCCCGTCGATCACTCCTGGTGGCTGCGAACCAGGGCGTCGTCCTGGTCCTGGCAGTGGTCGTGATCGGCGGCCTCGTCGGCGGCGGGGCCCTGGGCTTCGACGTTGTGGCCGGCTTCTCGCAGCGCAACTTCTTCGGGCGCGGGATGGCCGCCGCCATCGGCATCGTCCTGCTCGGCGTGGTCCTCGACCGGATCACCCAGGGCGCCGGTGGCCGGCGGTCGGTGGGCAGCGTCGCCCGGCGAATCGTCTTCGGCGCCGCATCCAACCGCCCCACCGCGATGTAGCCCAGGCGGCGGGCGGCGCGCAGTCGAGCCGCGGGTGGCGCATGGGCTCGAGCGACGGATGGGTATGATGCAGGCTCGCCCGGCCCCCAGCGGGCCGGACGCCGCATCGCCCGACCTGGGCGGTTTCGACACGAGGAGGACGGCGTGATCGATCACGGCAGGCTTTCCCGGCTTGCGGCCCTGGGAGCGGCCGCGGCCATCGCCCTCTCCGCATGCAGCTCCGGCGGCAGCTCGCCGGCGGCCACCGGCGCCGCCCCCACGACCGGCACGAGCCCCGCGGCGAGCACGGCCGCGAGCACGGCTCCCTGCGGCACCGTCAACATCGCGGTCAATCCATGGGTCGGCTACGAGGCCAACGCCGCCGTCGTCAGCTACGTCCTGAAGAACACCCTCGGCTGCAACGTCGTCCTGAAGAACATCGACGAGCAGACGTCGTGGCAGGGCTTCCCGACCGGCGAGGTCGACGCCATCCTCGAGAACTGGGGCCACGAGGACCTCGTGGCGAAGTACATCACCACCGACAAGGTCGCCCAGGACGCCGGCAAGACCGGCAACGAGGGCGTCATCGGCTGGTTCATCCCGAAGTTCTTCGCCGACGCCAACCCGGACATCCTGACCGCCAAGACGAACCCGACGGTCCTCAACAAGTACGCCGCCCAGTTCAAGACGTCGGAGTCCGGCGACAAGGGCCAGCTGCTCGATGGCGACCCGTCGTTCGTGACCAACGACCAGGGGATGATCAACGGCTTCGGCCTCAACTACAAGGTCGTCTACTCCGGCAGCGAGGCGGCCTCGAACAAGGCGATCCAGTCGGCGATCGACCAGAAGAAGCCGATCCTCGCCTACTACTACACGCCGAACTGGTTCAGCTCCAAGGTCGATCTCGTGCACATCGAGTTCCCGGCCTGGACCCAGGGCTGCGACAAGGACCCCAACAACATCAAGTGCGACTACCCGCCGTACCACCTCAACAAGGTCGTCTCGACCAAGTTCGCGACGAGCGGCAGTCCGGCCTTCACCGTCATCTCGAAGTTCAGCTGGACGAACGAGGACCAGGATCTCGTCGCGGCCTACATCACCGACCAGGGGATGTCGGACGCCAACGCAGCCAAGAAGTGGCTGGACGCCAACCCCGGCAAGTGGAAGGCCTGGCTCCCCTGAGCCCTGCCTGATCGACGGCCGGAACGGTCCGGCCGGATGTGCACCTCACGAGCCGGCAACGGAGCTCCCGTCGCCGGCTCGTCGGTTATCCACAGGCGATGCGGGAACAGGCTTGACGCTCCGTTCACCGCACGCCCAAGATGGGCGCCGACGATGGCCCGGGGCTGGAGGCACCCCGACCTCGCGTGCGCGCCCCCGGAACCGAGCTCGGAGTTCGTGTTTCCCACGGGTCTTCACGCAGTGGCGGATGCTCCGGCGCCAGCCATCGCAGGAGGATGTCGACACCCGTCGCCATCGAAATATCTGGAGGAGGAGTAGTTGACCACTACCCGAACGATGCCTCGCCTGCTGGTTGGCGGGGCGATCCTTGCGATCGTCGTCGCCGCCTGTGGCGGCGGAGCAAGCACCGCGCCGACGAAGGCGCCGACGGCCACCCCGGCTGCCAGCGCGGCCGCCACCCCGGATGCGATGGCCGCCCTCGTCACGGCCGCCAAGGCTGAAGGCGGCTTGACCACGATCGCCCTGCCGAAGGCCGGCTGGTGCGACTACGCCAAGCTGATGGCCGGCTTTACGGCGAAGTACGGCATCCCGATCAACGACCTCAACCCGGATGGCAGCTCCCAGCAGGAAGTCGACGCCATCAAGGCCAACAAGGACAACAAGGGTCCGCAGGCGCCGGACGTCATCGACGTCGGCCTGGGCTTCGGCCCGACGGCCATCGCCGACAAGATCATTGCCCCGTACAAGGTCTCGACGTGGGCCGACATCCCGGACTCGGCCAAGAACGCGGACGGCTACTGGTACGGCGACTACTACGGCGTCCTCTCCTTCGAGACCAACACCGATGTCGTCAAGAACGTGCCGGCCGACTGGTCCGATCTCCTGAAGCCCGAGTACAAGGGCCAGGTCGCCCTGTCGGGCAACCCGGTCAAGTCCAACCAGGCCATCTCGGGCGTGTGGGCTGCCGCGTTCGCCAACGGCGGCGGCGCCGACAATGTCCAGCCGGGCCTCGACTTCTTCAAGAAGCTCAATGGCGCCGGCAACTTCGTTCCCGTCATCGCCGGCAAGGCCACGGTCGCGGGCGGCGAGACGCCGGTCCGCATCACCTGGACCTACAACGGCCTCGGCGACAAGGACGCGCTGGCTGGCAAGAACAACATCACCGTCGCGGTGCCCAAGACGGGCCGCTTCGGCGGGATGTACATCCAGGCCATCAGCGCCTATGCACCCCACCCGAACGCCGCCAAGCTCTGGATGGAGTACATCTACTCCGACGAAGGCCAGAACATCTGGCTGGGCGGCTACTGCAACCCGATCCGCTACGACGCCATGGCCAAGGCTGGAACCCTGGACCCGGCGGCGAAGGCGAAGCTCCCGGACACGAGCGGGGCCTTCCTCCCGACGCTCGACCAGATCACCGCAGCCACCAAGGCGATCTCTACCGGCTGGCCGACAACCGTCGGCGTCGTCGTTCCGGACAAATAGTCCCTAACTGACGAACGACATCGGATCCAGCGGTGTCCCACCCGGCTGATCCGCTCGACGCCCGGGCTGCGCAACGTGCGCGGCCCGGGCGTTCGCGTAGCCTCCTGCCATGGCTCGGCCTGGCCCCGTTCGCCCTGTTCTCGGCCGCCTTCCTGCTCATCCCAACGGCCAAGCTGATCATCGGCAGCTTCCAAAACTCGAACGGCGCCTTCACCCTCGCCAACTACGCCGACTTCAACACCAAGATCGTCCTCAATGCCTACACGACGAGCATCGAGATCAGCTTCGTCACGGCCGTCGGCGCAGCGATCTTCGGCTTCCTCCTGGCCTACGCAGTGATCTCGGGCGGCCTGCCCGCGCCCATCCGGGCGGCGGTGATGACGTTCTCCGGGGTCGCCTCGAACTTCGCCGGGATCCCCCTGGCCCTGGCCTTCATCTTCACGATCGGGCGCGTCGGTCTGCTGACCGTCTTCCTCCGAGCCATCGGGATAGATCCCTACAAGGGCGGCTTCAACCTGTACTCGAAGATCGGGCTGGAGCTCGTCTACTTCTACTTCCAGCTGCCGCTGATGGTCCTGATCATCGCCCCGGCGATCGATGGCCTGAAGCGCGAGTGGCGTGAGGCCGCCGAGAACCTCGGCGCGACGAGCTTCCAGTTCTGGCGCCGGGTCGCGCTGCCGATCCTCATGCCGTCGCTGCTCGGCTCGACGATGCTCCTCTTCGGCAACGCCTTCGGCGCGCAGGCGACGGCCTACCAGCTCACGGGCGGCCTGATCAACCTCGTGACGCTGCTGATCGGCGATCAACTGTCAGGCGATGTCCTGCACACGCCGGGGAAGGGCTTCGCCCTCGCTGTCGGCATGATCGTGATCATGGCGATCGCCCTGGCCGGCTACGCCATTCTCCAGCGGCGAGCGGAGCGCTGGCGGAGATGAGCAGGACCTTCCGGATCTTCTGGTGGCTCGTCTTCATTGTCGGGGCGGTCTACTTCGCCCTGCCCCTGATCGGGACGCTGGCATTCTCCCTGAAGGACAAGCCAATCACCGCCGCCTACACCGACCTCCTGAAGAACAAGGAGTTCGGGACCACCTTCCTGTACTCGTTCGGGATCGGGCTGGCGACCGTCGCCGTGAGCGTCGCGCTGATCGTCCCGACCGCGTTCTGGGTCCGGCTCCGGCTGCCGCAGGCCCGGCCGTACGTGGAGTTCATCACCCTGCTGCCGTTCATGGTGCCGCCGGTGGTGCTCGTCTTCGGCCTGATCAGCACCTACTCCCGGCCGCCGCTGTCGCTGACCGGATCGAACACCGGCAGCGACGTCCTCCTCGTCGCCGCGTACGTCGTCCTGTCCCTGCCGTACATGTACCGGGCTGCCGACACAGGCCTCTCGGCGATCGACGTCCGGGCCTTGACCGAAGCCGCCCAGAGCCTCGGCGCCGGCTGGCCGACCATCCTCCTGCGGGTGATCCTGCCAAACGTTCGCGTCGCCGTGCTGAGCGGCTCATTCCTGACCCTCGCCATCGTCGTCGGCGAGTTCACGATCGCGATCTTCCTCGCCCGTCCGATGTTCGCGCCATTCCTGGGACTGCTCGGCGACGCCGACCCCTACCAGCAGGCGGCGGGCTCCCTCCTGAGCTTCGGGTTGACGTGGGTCGCGCTGATCATCATTTCGCTGCTGGGCCGCGGGTCGCAGACCCGGATCTCGGTCGGCGGCGCCCGCTAGCAGGTACGAGGGGACCATGGCCTTCCTGGAGCTCACCGGCATTCAGAAGCGGTTCGGCCTGACGGTCGCCGTCGAGGATTTCAACCTGTCGACTGCACGCGGCGAGTTCGTGAGCTTCCTGGGCCCCTCAGGCTGCGGCAAGACCACGACCCTCCGGATGATCGCCGGCTTCGAGACCCCGACGGGCGGTCGGATCACCCTCGACGGCGCCGACATCACCAACCGCTCGCCGAACAGGCGCAACGTCGGCATGGTCTTCCAGTCGTACGCCCTCTTCCCGAACATGACCGTGGCCGACAACGTCGGGTTCGGCCTTCAGGTCCGGAAGCGCCCCAAGGCGCAGATCAAGCCGCGCGTCCAGGAGCTCCTGGACCTCGTCCATCTCGGGGACAAGGGTGCCCGCTACCCCTACCAGCTCTCGGGCGGCCAG
>JACQEH010000255.1 GCA_016200675.1 Chloroflexota bacterium
AAGGTCGTCTTCGACGCCCTCCTCGACCCGGAGCTGTACGCCGAGTGGACGCCGATGGTCGACCTGTCGTTCGAGGACTCGGGGCCACCCCGCGTCGGTTGGCGTGGCCGGTTCCGGATGGCGCAAGGCCCGATCAAGGGGCTCCTCGACATGGAGATCGTGGAGCTGGAACCAGAGCGGCGGGTCGCCATTCGGGTCAGCCACCCGTCGCTCGACTGGCTGGCCGTGACCACGCTCCAGCCGGACGGGCAGGGGACCCGCGTCAAGTACGCCGGCGAGATGGCCCTTCGCGGCTGGCGCCGGATCCTCGAGCCCATGATGGGCGGCGAGGTGAGCAAGGGCGAGGCCACCGAGATCCGGCAATTCAAGGCGCTACTGGAACACGAGCCGACAGGACCGCAGGACCCGGCCTCTTGACATTCGAGTCACCCCAAGGTTGAGTGGCGGCATGCGCATCGGCGAGCTTGCGGACCGAGTCGGCGTGCCGGCCGACACGGTTCGGTTCTACGAACGGGAGGGCTGGCTGCCACGGCCGCCCCGGCAGGGCAACGGCTATCGCGAGTACGCCGACGCGGACGTCGAGCATCTCCGCCTGCTGATCGACCTGCGCCGCCTCGGCCTGACCCTCGAGGAGGCGGCGCGCCTGGCCTCGTACTGCCATTCGGGCCATTGCGCCGACACGAGCGCCGAGCTGCCGCGGCTGATTGCCGATCGGCGCGCGGATGTCGCGTTGCGACTCTCGCGACTCCGCGAGCTTGACGCTCGGCTGGCCGATCTCGAGCGGCACGTGGCCGAGACGTCAGCCGGGACCGGCTCGCAACGACCGAACCGGGGTCGTGCCCTGGCCGTCGTCGACGTCGGGGGCCCGTGCTGCGCCGCGGCCGCGTCGATCACGGATGTTGCGGAGGGCGGCTGCGTCTGCTGCTCCCCACCGACCTGACGCCTCGCCTGAGGGCTGGTGCGGGGCCGCGGGCCAGCGGGCGAATCGGACCTGCGGCGGCTGCGCCTCAGACGACGTGGGACTCGCCGATGAGCTCGCCGCGGGCGAAGCGCTCCATCCGCAACGTGGAGACATCGACGGTCGCCGGGAGGCCCAGGACGAGCTCCGCGGTCACCTTCCCGACGATCGGCGCGTGCTGGAAGCCGTGCCCGGAGAAGCCACACGCCAGGAACAGGCCCGCCAGCGCCTCGACCGGACCGAGGATGGCGTGGTGGTCCGGCGTCATCTCGTAGAGCCCGCCCCAGGCGCTCGCCAGGCCGGCGTCGGCCAGGCCGGGCAGGACCTGACAGGCCGCGGGCAGCAGCTCCTCGGCGATCCAGCGTTCGTCGACGGCCGTCCCGAACGTGACGACCGGCTCGCCGCGGGGCGGCATGCCCATCAGCACGCCCGATCCCTCGCGATGGAAGTAGAACATCGTGGCCGTGTCGATGACCAGGGTTCGACGCTCCGGCCGGCCCGGGAAGTCGCTCGTCACGACGACGTGGCGGAGCTCGGGCCGGATCGGTAGCTCGAGGCCGCAGGTGGCCGCCAGGGCCGGCGCCCAGACGCCCGCGGCGTTCACCACGATCGGGGCCTCGATGTCGCCGCCCGGCGTGGCGACGCCGAGGATTCGCCCACCATCGGCGGTGGTCCGGATCACCGTCGCCGCGGTCCGGAGGCGGATGTCGACGCCGGCCCGGCGAGCAAGCGTCGCGTAGCCGCTCGTCAGGCCGGACGGGTCCGCGATCCCGTCGTCGGGCCCGAAGGTCGCACCGACCAGGCCCTCGGTCGCGAGGCCGGGGACGAGCTCCGCCACGGCCGCCGGGTCAAGCTCTTCGACCCGGGCGCCAAGGCCTCGCTGCATCGCGGCGGCGGCGCCGTGGCGGGCCCAGCCAGCCGGGTCGCGGACGAGGAAGAGGTAGCCCTCGACGTGGACGTCGAGTGGCAGGCCATGCGTCGCGCTGAAGTCATGGATCATCCGGACGCTCGCCAACGAGAGGCGGACATTGATCTCGCTCGAGAACTGGACCCGGAAGCCGCCGGCGCACCGGCCGGTGGACTCCGTGCCAAGGGCGTCGTCCCGCTCCAGGAGCAGGACTCGCCCCGCACCGCCGACGGCCAGGTGGTAGGCGATGCTCACGCCCATCGCTCCACCGCCGACGACCACGACGTCGGCCGTCTCGGTCATGGGCGCGGGCACCGGTGCGGGCATGTCACCCGCACATGGTGCCAGCCACGCGCGGGGCAGGCGGGCCCGGGCACGATCGCGGGGCAGCGCACGACCCCGCGATCGTGGATCGGAACGCGCCCCTCAGCCGGCGCCGGGGCTCCGGAACCCGACGCGCGGCCGGGGCGGCACGCGCAGCACCACCCGGTCGAAGAGCTCCGGCAGGAACCAGTGGAGGCCGTAGAGGCGGCAGCCGAGGCAGTAGCCCGAGACGGCAAGGAGGACCTGGAGGCTGCCCACGACCGCGATCGCCAGCCAGCCGAGCTGCCCGGCGCCGGTGCTCGCGAGGAGCAGCCCGACCGCCGTGACAGAGGCACCGAGCGCCTGTGCGAAGCGCGGGCCGAGCTCGGGCTCCACGGTCGTCGGCGCGCCCAGCACCAGGACCCTTCGGACCCATGGCCACGGCCGGCCGAAGACGAACCATTGGGTGCCGAGCGCGGCGCTCACCGCGAGGGCGGCGCCGACCGCGAGGGCGAGGACCGGGGCCTGGGCGGCGACGGCAACGATGACGGTGGCTGCCGAGAGGCCGGCGCCAAAGCGCTGGCCGCGCGGGTCGATGGTGCGAACGCGAATGACCGATGACACGGTGAGACCTCTCGATGAGCGGACGATGGGCGCGGCACGCGGACGCGTGCGGGCGCCGGGATCGACGTCGGGATGCGCGGACCGAGGACGGCCGGTGGTCGGCCGCCGGGCTCAGGCCCGCCGAGGACAGAGGCAGCGGCCCATCGGTGTACCGGGCGCGATCACGCGAGGCCCGCCCGGGTGAACGCCGCATAGGAGGGCTCGATGGGCCGCGCCAGGATGGGCCGCGCCAGGATGGGCCGCGCCAGGCCGCCCCGTGCACGCGCGTCCGCCGCGCGGGCGTCGGCACGCCGCGTGCCGGCATCCGCGTCGCCGCCCTCGAGCCCGAACCACTTGGCGTCGGGGGTCTTCACGCCGTTGCCCGTCACGAGGGCGACGACCTCTTCGTCCGGCCCGACGAGCCCGCCACGAACCGCCTGCTCCAGACCGCCGAGTGTGACGCCGCCCGCCGTCTCGGCGAACAGGCCCTCCGTCCGGCCGAGGCGTCGGATCGCGGCCGCCGTGGACTCGTCCGGGACGGCCTGGATGGACCCGCCGGTCCGGCGGGCCAGGGCGACCGCGTAGCGCCCATCGGCCGGCGACCCGATGGCCAGCGAGCGGACGATCGTGTTCGGGGTCCGGACCGGCACGATCTCGTCGCCGCCGGAGGCGAAGCCCTGGGCGACCGGCGAGCAGCCCTCCGGCTGCGACCCGATGAAGCGGACCGGCTTGTCGGCCACCAGGCCGGCGGCAACGAGGTCGTCGAAGCCGCGGGCGACCTTCGTGAAGAGGCTGCCCGAGGCGATGGGCGCGGCGAGGACGTCCGGCAGCCGCCAGCCGAGCTGCTCGGCGATCTCGAAGGCCAGCGTCTTGCTGCCCTCGGAGTAGAAGGGCCGGAGGTTGACGTTGACGAATGCCCAGCCCTCCTCGTCGGCGATCTCCAGGCTGAGGCGGTTGATGTCGTCATAGGTGCCGGCCACCGGCACGACCGTCGCGCCGTAGCTCAGGGCATGGTCGATCTTGGCCGGCTCGAGGTCGGCCGGGACGAACACGACCGCCCGCAGGCCGATCGCCGCGGCGGCCGCGGCCGTGGCCCCGGCGAGGTTGCCGGTCGAGGCGCAGGCCAGCGTGTCGAAGCCGAAGTCGACGGCCCGGGCCGCCGCGATCGCGACCACCCGGTCCTTGAACGAGAGGGTCGGGTTGCGGGTGTCGTCCTTGAGCAGGAGCCGGCCGGGCGCCAGCCCGATCTCGGCGCCGAAGCGGTCCGCCCGGATCAGCGGGGTCGAGCCGACGGCGAGGCCGCGGGCCGGCGGGGCCTCCACCGGCAGCAGCTCAAGGTATCGCCAGATCCCGGGTGCGCGCGCCTCGATGCGGGAGCGGCTGACCTGGGCCCGGATCGCCTCGCGGTCGTAGACGACCTCGAGGGGCCCGAAACAGGCCGGGCAGACGAAGCTCGGCCCGGTCGCCTCGGGCCTCTCGCAATTGCGACAGCGGAGCCCGACGATCCGCGGCCGGAGCGCCGCCTCGACGGACCCCACGGATCCCGCAGCGACCGGCATCGCCATCAGCGAGCCGGAGCGCTTGCCGGTCTCGGTGATGGATGTCGTCGCTTCGGTCGTCATCGCGGGCTCCTCGATGGGTGGTGACGCGCCGGGCGCGCCGTCTGGACGCTGCCATCGAGGCCCGAAACGGAAAACCCTTCCTGCAAGAGGAAGGGCTCGGGGAGATCCCTATCTCGCAGGTGGTTGTCCTGCCCGGACTTGGCACCTTGCCGGCGTCGCCGCCGGTAGGTTGTCGTGGCTTCCCAGGGCCGGTCCCTCCGCCACTCTCGATAGGCTCTTTAGTTGTGGCCGGATGGTAGCCGGATCGACAGTCGCCGTCAAAGCCGATCACGCGCCGTACTCGTTCTGTCGTACTCGTTATGTCGTACTCGTTCTTGTACTCGTTCGGGTGGAGCGAGGGTGACGACACCGACCTCGGCCGCACCACTGCACCAGATCGACATCGGGGGAGTGCTGGGCGAAGTTCTCGGCTTTTGGATGCTTGTGCGGGAGCCCATATGCCCAGCCCTCCCCGGTTCCTGAGCACGAACCGCGGGGCAGGGACGGCCCGGTCGTCCGCGAGGTGCCCACCTTGATGGCCTAACACTCCGCCCATGACGGTCTGGTGCAGCAGACGGGACCCGCGCTCTGGACCCCCGCTCTGGACCCGCGCTCTGGACCTGCGGTCGCGCCTGCCCGCAGCGTCGACACCCCCCGATCCCGGCTCGCCGCCGGCCACGCGCCTCGAGCCCGGACCGAATAGCCTGTCGCCATGCGACGACTCCTCCTCTGGATGGCCGGCAATCGCTGGCTCCGCGACCGCCTCCCCCGACTCTGGTTCGCCAAGCGGGCCGTGCGGCGGTTCATGCCCGGCGAAGAGGCCGAGAGCGCCTTGCGGGCGGGCGTCCAGTTCCAGATCGAGGGCATCGGCACGCTCTACACGCGCCTCGGGGAAAACCTGACGAGGATCGAGGAGGCCGACGAGGTGGCGGCCCATTACCTCGGCATCATGGATGAGATCCGGGAGCGCCACCTCGACGGGGAGATCAGCGTCAAGCTCACCCAGCTCGGATTCGACCTCGACCCCGAGCGCACGCATGCTCACGCCGCGGCACTGGCCACGAAGGCGGCCGAGAGCGGCAGGACGCTGTGGGTCGACATGGAGGGGAGTGCCTATACCGAGAGCACCATTTCCTTCTACGAGCGCCTCAAGGCGGAGCATTCCAACACCGGCATCTGCTTGCAGGCCTATCTCAGGCGCACGGCTTCGGACATCCAGCGGCTGTTGCCGCTCAGGCCCGAGATCCGCCTCGTCAAG
Organism: Chloroflexota bacterium; assembly: GCA_016200675.1. Taxonomy (GTDB): domain Bacteria; phylum Chloroflexota; class Limnocylindria; order Limnocylindrales; family CSP1-4; genus UBA5189. The sequence goes on from JACQEH010000255.1 coordinate 5,631, forward strand.
GGGGCCTATGCCGAGCCGGCCGAGATCGCCTACCGGACGCGCCACGACGTCGACGCCAACTACCTCGCCCTGTCGGTGGCGATGCTCGAAGCGGTTCGCGCCGGGAGCCCCGTCCGCGTGGGACTCGGGACGCACGACGTCCGGCTCATCGAGCAGGTGGCGGAGCACGCCGCGGCGTTGGGCCTGCCGAGGACCGCCTTCGAGATCCAGATGCTCTACGGGATCCGCGCCGACCAGCAGCGGCACCTGAACCGCGAGGGCTACATCGTGCGGACCCTCATTGCCTACGGCGAGGCCTGGTACCCGTGGTACATGCGCCGCCTCGCCGAGCGGCCCGCCAACGTCCTGTTCGCCCTCCGCCAGATCGTGGGCTGATCCGCCCGAGGCGGGGCCGCTGCGGCGGGGCTGCCGAGCTGCCGGGCTGCCGGGCTGGTCGGGACGGCATCCCCGCGCCGCGCACGCGGGGGTCGCGGCTCAAGGCCGGGCCTCGAGTCCTCGTCGATTCTCACGAAATTCTCACCTCGCCACGGGACCCTCGGTCCCGATTGGCCCACAGGAGAGTTCTCAGATGACGACGTCCCTCGAGCGGTCGGAACCGACCCCGAGCTGGGTCGATGACTTTGCCCTGGAGCAGGAGGGCGTGACCTTCCAGCCGCCGCGCCGCCGCTGGCGGCGATGGGTGGCCCTGCTCTTCGCGGCCGTGGCCGTTGCCGGGGTCACTGTCTGGGTCGTGAACCCGTTCGGCAAGGTCGCTGCCGCGTCCCTCGTGACCGGCAAGGCCAGTACCGGGACGATCGTTTCGAGCGTCAGCCTCGCCGGCTCGGTCGCATCCTCGTCGGTCAACGAGCTGAGCTTCACGACCTCCGGGGCCGTCACGGCCGTCAACGTCGCCGTGGGCGACAAGGTGACCGCCGGCCAGGTCCTGGCGACGATCGACGACGCAGCCCTCAAGGTCCAGCTCCAGGTCGCGGAGGCCAACCTGACGGCCGCCCAGGCCCGCCTGGCCCTGGACCAGGCCGGTCCGACCGCCGCCACGATCGCATCGGCGAAGGACTCGATCAGCCAGGCCAAGCTCCAGCTCTCGACCGCACAGACGTCGCTCGGCGACACCGAAGCCCAGAACAACCAGAGCCTGGCCCAGGCGAACGCGGCGCTGACGGCGGCCACGACGCTGCTGGCCAACGACACCGCGACGCTCCCTCCGGGCGACCCCCAGCTTGCCAAGGACCAGCAGGCCGTCGATTCGGCGACCACGAACCTGGCCTCGGCGCAGCTGAAGGCGACCCTCTCGCTCCACCAGGCCCAGTCCCAGGTCAACTCCGCCTCGCTCAACCTGACCACCGCGCAGCACAACTACGCGGCCAAGGTCGTCCCCGCGACGGACGCCCAGATCGCCTCCGACCAGGCTGCGGTAGCGCAGGCGCAGCAGGCCCTCGCCACCCTCCAGGCGACGGGAGCCACGATCACCAGCCCCATCGCCGGGACCGTCACCGCCGTCGCGATCAAGGTCGGCCAGGCGGTCAGCGGGACGAGCGCGGCAGGGGCCAGCGCGAGCTCGTCCAGCACGACCGGCCAGATCGAGGTCATGGACCTGGCCAGCCTCCAGATCGCCGGCCAGGCGTCGGAGACCGACATCGCCAAGCTCAAGATGGGCCAGGCGGCGACGATCACCGCCACGGCCCTGGGCGCGAACACCGTGATCGGGAAAGTCTGCCAGCTCAGCATCGTGGGCACGCAGATCTCGGGCGTGACGAGCTTCGGCGTCACCGTCTGCATCGACGGGGCGAGCACGGGCCTGCTCGTGGGCATGAGCGCGACGGCCGCCGTCGTGACCAACCGGGCCGACAACGCGATCCTGGTCCCGAGTCTCGCGGTCAAGACGATCGGCGGGCAGCCGGTCGTGACCGTCCTCGGCGCCGATGGCAAGACGCAGACGAACGTGGCCGTCACGGTCGGGATCTCGAACGGATCGGAGACCCAGATCCTGTCCGGCCTGACCGGCAACGAGACGGTCGTCGAGACGATCCAGTCCACGACCCAGACCCGCGGTGGCTTCGGTGGCGGCACGCGGATCCTTGGCGGGGGCGGCTTCGGTGGCGGCTGAGGCCGAGGGCGCCGCACCGGAGCTGCCGGCGAACGAGCCCTCGGCGAACCATCCTTCGGCGAACGCTTCGGCGAACGCTTCCGCGATGACAAGCCGGGCCCCGGCCCGACCCGCCGCGGGCTCGCGCCCGCCACTCGTCTGGATGCACAACATCGTGAAGCGCTACGGCCAGACGGACGGCTCGCTGGGCGCCGCCGGCGCGACCGGGGTCTACGCCCTGCGGGGCGTCAACGTCCAGATCCAGCGGGGCGAGTTCGTCGCCATCGTGGGGCCCTCGGGATCCGGCAAGAGCACCCTCATGAACATCCTCGGCTGCCTCGACGTCGCCGATGTCGGCCGCTACGTCCTGGCCGGAGTCGACGTCAGCCAGCTCGGTGACGACGCTCTGGCGAAGGTCCGCAACCGCTTCGTGGGCTTCATCTTCCAGCAGTGGAACCTCCTCGCCCGGACGGCCGCGGTCGACAACGTCGCCCTGCCCCTGGCCTACCGCGGCGACGCCGATCGCCGCCGGAAGGCGATGGCCGCGCTCAAGGCTGTCGGCCTTGCGGACCGGGCCGGCCACCGCCCGAACCAGCTCTCGGGTGGCGAGCAGCAGCGCGTGGCGATCGCCAGGGC
>JACQEH010000251.1 GCA_016200675.1 Chloroflexota bacterium
GGCGCCAGCTCGGGGCGGCGCCAGCTCGGGGCGACGTGCGCTCGGGGCAGCGTCCAGCGGACCGATAGCAGGGAGCGATGTCGTGTGTATACTCGTGCGCATGAATGTGCGCACGAACCTCCTGCTGCCCGAGGCCCTCGTCCGGGAGGTGGACAGGTTCGCCGGTCCCCGCGGCCGAAGCCGCTTCGTCGCCGAGGCTCTGGAGGCCAAGCTGAAGCGGGAACGCCTGGGAGCGGCGATCCGGGAAACGGCCGGCGTCCTCAAGGCCGAGGACTACCCGTACTGGGCGACGTCCGAGGACGTGGTCGAGTGGGTTCGGGCATCGCGACGAGAGGGCGACGAGATGGCGGACGATGCGGATCCTGCTTGATACGACCTTCCTCATCGACCATCTCCGTGGCGTCGAGGCCGCCGTCGATCGGCTCGAGCTGGCGTTCGCCGACGGCGATGAGGTCTACATCAACGAGGTGGCCGTCGCCGAGACCCGAACGGGACTGCGGGCTCGCGATGTGCGCTTCCTCGAAGGCCTCATCCGCCCGCTCGATTTCGTCCAGCCAGGTCCAGACGCCGCACTGACCGCCGGCCAATGGCGCCGAGAAGCGCGAGAGCGAGGGGCGGATCTCACCGTGCCAGACGCGCTGATCGCATCGGCTGCTGCGTCGGTCAACGCCGCGGTCCTGACCCGGAACGAGCGCGACTTCGCACTGACCCCGGTGCGCGTCCTGACCTACTGACGACGCGCGCGATCTCACGCGGGACCGTCCGCGCCGGCGGAGGACGTTACCCGAGCGGCTGGGCCTCGAACGGATCCTGCGGCCTGCGGGTGACCTTCGGGGGCGGCGAGAAGGTTCGCGTTGGGTCCATGCCGGGGGCGACATGGGCCGCGGCGCCGCTCCCCCGCCGCGTGTCGGCGGCGCGTCCACCGGCCAGGATCTCGCCGAGGCGCTCGAGGCTGGCGACCGTCCCCGCGGCTAGGAAGTCGTCGATGTAGGGATAGGCGGCGCGCATGCCGGCCGCCAGCGGCTGATAGCCCGGCGTCCCGGCCAGAGGATTCAGCCAGACCAGGCGGTGGCAGTTCCGCCGCAGCCGGGCCGTCTCGACCTCAACCAGCCGCGGATCACCACGGTCCCAGCCGTCCGAGACCACGATCACGACACCGCTCGAGCGGAGGGTCCGGCGAGCCCACCGGTGGTTGAAGTCCCGGAACGACTCCCCGATCCGCGTCCCGCCGGCCCAGTCGGTCACGGCGTCGGCAACCTTGGCCAGGGCTCGGTCCCGGTTGCGATCCTTGAGGAGCCGCGTCACCCGCGTCAGCCGCGTCCCGAACACGAAGGACTCCGTGCGCACCGCCGAGGATGCCGAGAGGGCCTGGATGAAGCGCAGGAGGAGCCGGGAGTGGCGCTCCATCGAGCCGGAGATGTCGCACAGCACGACGAGGGGCCGGGGACGCTTGACGGGCCGCCGCCAGACCCATTCGAGGATCTCGCCGCCGGTCCCCAGGTTCTGCCGGAACATTGCACGGGGGTCCAGGCGGCGCCCGTGCCGATGGTGCTCGTAGCGACGCGTCCGACGCAGCTCCAGGCGCGGCGTCAGGAGGTCCACGAGGCGCTCCGCGTCGCGGAGCTCCTGGGAGGTCATCCGGTCGAAGTCGCGGTGGCGGATGGTCTCGGAACGGCTGTAGGCGTCGGGCGAGATCGTGACGACATCCGGCGCAGCCTCGTCCTCGCCATCGCCCTCGGTCGGAATCGGGATCCCCTGGCGATCCTCGGGGAGCTCCGATCGCTGGTCACCCGCCATCGCCGCGTCGTGGGGCGTGCCCTCGTCGCCCGGCAGGGCGTCGGGGCGTTGCTCGCTGCCGGGCGCCTCGAGGTTCGGCTGGAGCGAGCGCCGTCGCCAGTAGCGATCGAAGACGCGGTCGTAGATCGGCCGGTCGTCGCGGCGCCGGGTGAAGACCGCGGCGCCGGCGGCTCGCACGACTTCGCGATCGCCGATGTCGACGACTCCGAGCGCCCGGGCGAAGTCGATCTCCGAGGACAGGTCGACGGCCAGCCCGGCCGCCCGCAGGGCGCGCCCGAAGCGGACGGCCCGAGCCAGCAGGCGGTGGCCGTCGACGGCCTCACGGGGCCCGCTCCGGACGATGGCGGGATCGAGGGTCATGACCGGGATCAGCCGCCCGCGGCGACCTCGGAGAGATACGACTTGACGGTCTCGCCGCGGACCTGACGGATGTCCTCCTCGTACTTGAGGACGACCCCGAGCGTCTCGTCCACGAGGGCCGGGGTCAGCTCGGCGGCCCCGAGGGCCAGGAGCGCAGCGGCCCAGTCGAGGGTCTCGGCAATGCCGGGCACCTTGGTCAGGTCCGCCTCGCGCAGGCGGTGAACGAAGGCGACGACGGCCCGGGCGAGGGCCTCGGGCGCCGCCGGCACGCGAGCCTGGACGATCTCGAACTCCTTGGCCGCGGATGGGTAGTCGATCCAGTGGTAGAGGCAGCGGCGCTTGAGCGCGTCGTGGACCTCGCGGGTCCGGTTCGAGGTCAGGATCACCCGCGGCGGGCGCTCGGCCTTGATCGTGCCGATCTCCGGGACCGTGACCTGGAAGTCGGACAGGATCTCGAGGAGATAGGCCTCGAACTCCTCGTCGGCGCGGTCGATCTCGTCGATCAGGAGGACCGGCGGCTCGCCCTCGGCGCTCGCCTCGAGGGCCTGGAGCAGCGGCCGGCGGATCAGGAACTCGGGCCCGAAGATGTCATGGGCGGTTGCCCGATCCGCCTCGCCGCGCGCCTCGAGGAGCCGGATCTCCAGCATCTGGCGCGGGTAGTTCCACTCGTAGACGGCCGTGTTGACGTCGAGGCCCTCGTAGCACTGGAGCCGGATGAGCCGGGTGCCCAGGGTCGCGGCGAGGACCTTCGCCAGCTCGGTCTTGCCGACGCCGGCCTCGCCCTCGAGGAGCAGCGGCCGCTCCAGCTGGAGGCCGAGGAAGACGGCCGTCGCGATCGAGCGATCGGCGATGTAGCCGCGCTCCCGGAACGCGGCCTGGATCGCGTCGGTCGAGGTCAGGGCGTGGCTCATGGCCGGGATGCTAGCAGGCTTCCCGGCGGCGGCCGGGAAGCCGCGGGCGGGCGGCGCCGACGGTCAACCGTCGGGGGCGTCCAGCTCGCGGGCGTAGGCCGGGAAGCGGAAGCGCTGGTCGCGGGTCAGGATGCCGCCGTGCCCGAGGCGGGCCACGGTGCGCGCGGAGGCGGGCTCGCCCGACAGGAGGCGCGGCAGGAGGAGGTCCGCCGCGGTCGCCTTCGAGTAGGCCCCGCACGACGGCAGCCCCACGATCGGGACGCGGCGGACGACCGCGAGCCAGAGCATCGACCCGGGGTGCGCCGGGACGCCGTGGCGGACCACCCGTCCGCCGAGGCCGGCGAGGGCCACGAAGAACGGATCCTCCGGGTCCGTGCTCGACGAACCAGCGGTGAGCACGAGGTCGGCCCGGCCGGGACCGCGGCCCAGCGCCCGGGACCGGAGCGCCGCCGCGACCGGCGCGGTCGCATCGGCGACGTAGTCGATGCCCACGAGCGTCGAGCCGAGGCCCTCGACCTTCGATCGAAGGCTGGCCTCGAATCGCTCCCGGGCGATGCCCCGGATGGATTCCTTCACGATCGCCGCGACCCGCCGCTGGCGGAACGGCGAGACCGACACCACGCCACGCCGACCCGCCGCCGCGGCGATCGTCTCGGCCCGCGCAAGGACCCGCTCGGGGACCAGATGGGGCGCGATCTTGACGCTCGCCACGAGGGTGCCCGCCTCGACGGCCCGGCCGTCGAGGATCGTGAAGACCTCGATCGCCTCGAGACCGTCGAGGCGATCGA
>JACQEH010000026.1 GCA_016200675.1 Chloroflexota bacterium
TCACCCACCACGGGATGCGCCCGTGAGACTGACCACTTCGGAGAACGCGGGGACACGGGGCTCGCGCGACAGACCCTCCTGCTGACGCTACGTGGCCGGGAGCATAGGAGCGCCCGGAACCAGAATCAAGCCGCTGTCTCGCCGGGCGGCGCCCACCCGAGGCGGATCCGGCGCGGGGCGGCGGGCGTGGAGCTGGAGGGCGCGCCTCAGCCGGCGGCCGCGACCATCGCCTCGACGACGGCGGCGGGTGCCGGGCGATGGCGTTCCACGGGGGTCACAAAGCGATCGACCATGGCCCGCGACCCGATGACGCCGAGCTCGTGGAAGAGGAACTTCACCTTGGCAGCCTGCGAGGCGAGGGTCTCGTCCTTCGTCGCCAGGTCCCAGAGCTCGCGCTTGAAGGGCCCGATCGCCTTCTTCCGCGTCGTGTAGACGAACTGCTGGTCGGTCTGGTCCGGCTTGCGCTCATCGAGGGCGTTGGCGAAGCAGTAGGCCTCGATCTTCGCGTGGAGCTCGCTCGGGAAGGCGGCGTGCTCGAAGAGGGCGTTCTGGAAGCCCGTCGCCAGGTGGATCTCGGCGGTCTCGACCTCCCGGAAGGTGTGGAACATCTCGTCAGGCAGCGTCGAGGCCCCGTGCTGGACGGTACCGGCCAGCCCGTACTCCCGGCGGGCGACCTCGCCCAGCCGGCGATGGACGTCGAAGTCCACGGCGACCGTGCCGACGGAGCCGTCGGGCAGCACGTAGCCGCCGTGGGACGTCCCGGTTTGGACGCTCACCTTGCTGATCCCGAGCACGCCCGGGGCGCTCGCCGCGAGCTCGCGACGGAGGCCGTCGAGGTAGGCGTGGAGCTCGCCCTCGGTGGAGTTGGACTTGCCGACCTCGCCGATCTCGCCGCCAATGCTGATGGTGACCCCGTCCGCCTCGAGGCTCCGGATGAGGGCGGCGAGCTCGGCCGTCCGCTCGTAGTTCGCCCGCTGCTGCTCCTCGACCGTCGCCAGGGAGAGGTCGACGAGCGTCGAGCTGTCGATGTCGATGTTCCGGTAGCCGGCATCGACCGCCAGCCGGCAGGCGCGCCGGATCTCCTCGGTCATCGCCTCGGGATCGGCGGCGAACTTCTTGGCATTGAACTGGTAATGGTCCCCCTGGAGGAAGACCGGGCCCTTCCATCCGGCCGCCACGGCACCCGCAAGGCAGGCCGTGGCGTAGTCGATCGGCCGCTGGTAGGTGTAGGTCTGCTCGCTCCTGGCGAGCTCCAGGATCACGGCCCCGACGTCGCCGGCGGCCGCGGTCTCGAAGATGACGCGGGCCATGTCGAACGTCTGGGCCCGGATGTTGATCGCCGGGACGGTGAAGCCCGAGGCCTCACCACGGGCACGGGCCATGTAGAGGTCCTGGATGCTCGCCGAACGCGCGCCGGCGGCCTGGCTCGCCTCCCAGGCCAGCCACTGGGCCGCGGCGACCGTGTCGTCGTCGGTCGCGAAGGCCGCGGTCCAGGCGATGTCGCGGATGGCGTCGCCACGGAGGGCCGCGTCGTTGACAATCGCAACGCGACCCCCTTCGACCCTGAGTGCGCCCGCGACCTGGGCGAGGAGATCGGCTGCTGAGGTGGCGACGTACGGCATGACGGCGGGCTCCTGTCGGTCGGTGGCGACCTTCGATGTGGCCCGGCCATTATCGGTCCGACGGTCGTCGACCGCCCGTGCCGGACGGCTCGCCTTCCGGGCCGACCGTCGCTCCGCTCAGTTCCCCGCGGCGGGGCTCAGGAGAGCGGCTTGACGATCATCAGGAAGATGATGATCGTCACGAGGATCCCCAGGAGCATCCCGCCCTGGCGGATCTGCCCGAGCAGGGCCATGAGCGCGGGGGGCGGGCCCGCCGGGGCGGCCCCGGGCGCGGGCGGGGGGGGCGGCGTCGAGGTCATCTCGACGGCCTTCACCAGCCGCGGTGCCTGGACGAAGTAGGAGAAGCTCAAGGCGATCACGTAAAGGACGATCGCGACGCCGAGCCAGTAGTTGTGGCTGTCGGTCAGGTTCCTGCCCGATACCAGGAGGAGCCCGAGGCCGGTGATGCCCTGGACGACGGCCAGCGGGAGGGTCATGCCGCGCTCGATCTTTTCGGTGATCCGGAGGGCGAAGTTGCCGTGCATCGGCTCCCTGGCGCCCATCCCGCCGATGAGCGAGAAGACGTAGGTCGGCCCGAAGGCCAGGATGGCCCCGAAGATGTGGAGCCACAGCAACCACGGGAACAGGTTCACGGGACGCCTCCTCGGATCATTTCGTCGCGGCGGGGTAGATCGACGGCCGTTCCATGTCGGCGTGGAGCGGGATCCCCAGCCTGCTCGGTGCCCCGATCCTATCCCGCCGGCGACGGTCCTGCGCGACGGATTCCACGGTTGGTCGGCATGGCCGTCGTCAGTGGCCGCCACTCCCGTGGGCATGCCCGTACCCGACGCGATAGCCGGCCACGAGCCGGCCCACCTCCGCGATCGAGGTCACGCCGGCAGTTGCCAGGCCGCCGAGATCGTCCCGCCGGTGGTGGAGGTCTGCATATAGGTCGCCGTTCAGTCGCCCGAAGCGGGCCGCGATCTCGGGCAGCACGCCCCAGGCGAAGTGCTCGAAGGCCTGCCGCCGTGGATCCCAGGTCGCCAGGACCGCCGGCCCCAGGAGCTGCGGATGGCCGTGCTCGTCGCGGTGCAGTGGCCGGACGTAGTGGGCCGCGACCACGCGGATGAGGGGTGCAGGCGCCATCGCCGGATCGACTGCGGCGACGGGCGGCGGCGCGTCGGGCGCGAGGACCAGGACGCAGCCGAGGAACGACAGCTCATCCTCCGACAGGCCGGTGGGCGGTTCGGCGCCCAGGGCTTCGCGGACCGCCTCGAGCGAGGTTGCCGCCACGAGGCCGCCCGGTAATTCCGCGTGGATGAGTGCCCGCGCCGATCGCGTCGCGAGCGGCACGCTGAGCTCTGCGGCGTCGATCCCGGCGAGCCCGAGATCGGGCCGGAGCGATGCCAGGAGCCCGCGCAGGACCTTGGCCGCGGCGCCTTCGGCGACCAGGTCCCCGGGCGCGGCGATCACAACCGGAACCCGGCCCTCGACCAGCAGCCAGACGAGGGCCGCCAGCTCAGCATCAACCGTCCCCCGACGGACGAGCTCGACGATGGATGGCGGCTCGCCGGGGACAGGCGCCTCGGGCAGGGGGCGAGCGAGCTCGGGCAGTTCCACCGCGGCAGCGTAGCCGAGGCCCGGCCGGCGGGCGCGGAGCGAGCCGGGGCGATGACGGCATGATGGCCACGATGAGCAACCCGGGCCTCCGCGTGCAACCGCTGTCGGCGGCAACGTGGCCGGCCCTCGAGGAGGCCTATCCGATCGGGGCCGGTTCCGGCGACGGCGTCGACGCGGAAGTGGCCTTCCCGGGCACCCTCCCGATGTTCAAGCGGGCCGGCGTTCGCGTCGGCGCCGAGCGGGCCTCCGATCCCTCGCCGACGCACCCTCGGGTGGCCGTGCGGCGGGAACGCCGAGGCGGACTCCCCGGCCGGGGGGCGCGGGCAAGGCCCGTTCCGCGTACCCGCGCGCCACGCTATTCGAGGTAGTCCTTGAGCTTCCGGCTTCGAGACGGGTGGCGCAGCTTGCGGAGCGCCTTCGCCTCGATCTGGCGGATCCGCTCGCGGGTCACGTTGAACTCCTTGCCCACCTCCTCGAGGGTCCGGGCACGCCCGTCCTCGAGGCCGAAGCGGAGCTGGAGGACGCGCCGCTCGCGGCCGGTCAGCGAGTCGAGCACGGCCTCGACCTGCTCCTTGAGGAGCTGGTGCGAGGCCGCCTCGGCCGGGGCCAGCGCGCCCCGGTCCTCGATGAAGTCGCCGAGGTGGGAGTCCTCCTCCTCGCCGATCGGTGTCTCGAGGGACACGGGCTCCTGGCTCACCTTGATGATCTCGCGGACCTTTTCCGGCGTGACCTGGACCTCCTGGCCCTTGGACATTGCCTCGGCGATCTCCTCGACCGTCGGCTCCCGGCCGAGCTCCTGGAGAAGCTGACGCGAGACGCGGATGAGGCGGTTGATCGTCTCGACCATGTGGACCGGGATGCGGATGGTCCGGGCCTGGTCGGCGATGGCCCGGGTGAGGGCCGGGCGGATCCACCACGTGGCGTATACCCCATCCGCTTGAGGAGGTCCGCCTCGCGCTCGGAGTTGACGAGCTTCTCGAGGGCCGGGAAGGCCACCCCGTCACGGGTCCAGTCGTAGATCGCCCGCAGGCCGACGTTGTCGCGCGAGTCGAGGTCGCCGTTGTGGACGGCGAAGTACGCCCAGTCGAGGAGCGCCAGGAAGGCCTGGGCCGGGGTGGCCTCGCCCTTGCCTTCGAGGGCCGCTTCGTAGGCGGCAACGAGCTTGCGCGCCTCCTTCAGGAGGTGCGTGGTGCCCTCCGACTGGACGTCGCGGCCCGCCTTCACGAGGTGGAAGTCGGGCGGCGGGACCAGCAGCTCGGCCGCATCCTCGTGGGAGATCGCCTCGCGGACCAGCCGGTGGGCCTCCTCCCCGAGCGGCAGGCGATGCTGCGGCTTGAGGGTTCGGGTCTTGGTCTCGGTGTTGTGGGTGGTCCATTCGTGGAGCGAGACGATCCCCTTCCAGGGCTCGTCCACGAGCTGCTCCCCGAGCTCGATGGCCTTGGCCAGGACGACCTCTTCCTCGGCGGTCAGGAGGGCGACCTTGCCGATCTCCTTGAGGTACATCCGGACCGGGTCGTCGATGCCGATCATGTCGGCCGAGAGGGCCTCGAGCTCCTCGGCGGAAGGCTCCTCGAGCTCGGCGGCGTCGAGCTTGGCCGGCGCGTCCGCGGGAAGCGCCGAGACCCGCGTCGTGTCCGACTCGTCGGGCACGATCTCGATGGCCACGTCCTCGGCATCGGGATCGGCGCCGAGGGCCACCGGCCCGAGGTCGTCGTCGTCCTCGTCGTCCGAGTCGAGGTCGTCGTCGTCGGCGGCCTTGGTCCGGATGCCGGCGAGCTTCGCCTCCTCCAGGTCGGCCTTGCCCCGCCGGGGGCGAGTCAGGACGGCTTCAACGAGCTGCTGGTCGAGGGGATCGATGGGCATGGCGGTTACCTCCTGGCGGGGCTGGTGAGCAGTCGGGTCTGGTCGCGCCGTCGGTGGAGCGACTTGCGTTGTTCGTTGAGGACCTGGGATTCCCGGAGAAGCTGGTCGAGGACGGCGGAATCGCCGGCCTGCTCGGCCTCCGCGAGGGCGTTCTGGGTGAACTCGGAGCGCTCGTCGAGCGCCCGCTCCTCGAGGTCGATCACGAGTCGCTCGACCTCGTAGTTGAGCTCGTCGTGGCTGAGCTCGCGGGGGTTGGGATCGCGGCGGGCCACGAGCGCCTGGGCCAGCGCCGCCGTCTCGGCATCGAGGGCCTGGACGAGGGCGGTCAGGCTGAACGGCGGATGGATCCCCTCGTCGCTGGGCTCGCGTGCCGTGACGAGGGCCCGAAAGAGCTCCCGCGCAATGGTGTTCGGAAGGCGGTCCGGTCCGATCGCGTCGGTGATCTTGCCCTGGAGCTCGGGCACCAGGAGCATGAGCCGGAGGAGCTCCTGCTCCTGTGGCAGGACGCCGCGGAGGATGTCCGTGACCGGCAGCGCGTCCGCCGAGGCGATGACGGCGCCGACGGTGAAGCGTCCCTCGCGGGCGCTGTTGGAATCCGCGAGGCCCGTGGCGGAGCGGCCGCTGCGGAGAACCTCCAGGAGAACCCGCTCCTCCACCCCCGAGACCTGCCGGACACGCTGGAGCCAGCCGTCGCGCATGACCGGGTTCGGAACGGCCCGGATGGTGGGCATGATGGCGTCGACGAAGCGGGCCTTGCCGCCGGGGGTCTTGAGGTCGTAGGTCTTGGCGTAGGTGTCGATGAGGTAGTCGACGATCGGCTGGGCCGTCCGGACCTCCTCGCGCCAGAGGTCAGGCGACTCCCGAACGACCTCGTCGGGATCCTTGCCGTCGGGCAGCCGGACGACGCGGACCTCGTCCAGCTCAACACCCGATTCGGTGGCCGCGAGCTGGCCGATAAGGCCCTCGAGGGCCTGGACGCCGAACGTGCCGGCCTTCTGGCCGGCGGCATCGACGTCGTAGGCCAGGGCGATCTTCTTGGCGTAGCGCGTGAGCAGCGCCACCTGGCCCGGCGTCAGCGCCGTGCCCAGCGAGGCGACGACGTTGTCGAAGCCGGCCTGGTGGGCCATGAGGGCGTCCGTGTAGCCCTCCACGATCACGGCCTGGCCGGACTTGCGCATCGGGCCCTTGGCCCTGTCGACGAGGTAGAGCGTCCGGCTCTTGTCGAAGAGCGGGGTCGCCGGCGAGTTGAGGTACTTGGGCCCCGTGTCGCGCGGATTGCCCTGGGCGTCGTGGCCCTCCTTGCCGAGGATCCGCCCACCCATGCCGACCGCAGCGCCGTTCTGGTCTCGGATCGGGAAGAGGACCCGGCCCCGGAAGCGATCGATGACGCCGACGCCCCGGGACTGCGAGCGGCCCTGGGACGCGAGGCCGACCTCGACGAGCTCCTCGGGCTTGATCTGGCGCTTCTCGACCAGGCGGCGGCTCATGGTGTCCCAGCCGTCGGGCGCCCAGCCGAGCTGGGCAACCTCGATCGTGGCCTCCGTGAAGCCGCGGCCGCGCAGGTAGTCGAGGGCGGGCTGACCGAGCGTGGTCGCGGTCAGGACCTGGTGGTAGAAGGCGATGGACGTCTCGAGGATGTCGCGGAGGCGGGCGCGGTGGGCGTCCTCGCGCTTGGTCCGCTCGTCGATCTCGACGCCGGCCTTGTTGGCGAGAGTTCGGAGGGCCTCCGGGAACGGGACCGAGTCCCGCTGCATGACGAAGCTGAAGATGTCCCCGCCCAGGCCGCAGCCGAAGCACTTCCAGGAGTCGCGGGCGGGCGTGACCGTGAACGAGGGTGTCTTCTCACCATGGAAGGGGCACAGACCCTTGTAGGTCGTGCCCGCCTTCCTGAGCTGAACGCTCTCGCCGATCACGTCGACGATGTTCAGCTTGCTCTTGACCTCGGCTGCGATACCGCCTGCCAACCGACCTCCGGTTCGAACCCGCCGACGACGCTCGACCTGCGCGCCGCTGGACATGAGGACAGGTCTGTCAAGACTTGACAGACCGCGTTGATGGCATGGTACCGGACGCCGAACCCTCTTGACAAGACCCTTGTCAATACCCCTGGGGGGTATAGCGAGGATTCGGCGCCTGGGTCGGGGTGCAGAGTGTCATCAGAGTGTCCTCTCCGATGTGGCCGACTTCACGGTCGGCGAGCCACCTGTCGAACGGGTGCCGCGCTGGAAGCGCTGACGTCAACGGGAGGGCAACTTGGGTTCTCGAGCCGGCTATGTCTGCCGATCGTGCGGAACGCACCGCTCCGTTGACCGCGGGGGCGGGTTCGTCTTCGACATGCTCCACTGCGACCAGTGCGGATTGGCGACGAGCCTCTCCCACCAAGACCTTGGTGACATCCGCCTGCGGTTCGTGAAGGGCCTGAAGGTCCCATACGCCGTGGCGCGGGCCGCCATGGATGCGCGGATCCAGGCCGAATATCCAGGCGAACCACTGAGCGATGTCGAGTACCACGCCGCGGCCGAGGCAACGCTCGATCCGTGCAGCTGTGGCGGCCGCTTCCTTTACGCCGGCCCCGGCTCGATGCCCCGCAGAGAGGGGTCGACATCCGAGAGTGGGACGTGGACCCGACGGCGGGGCACATGTTCTATGACGGAGCACCCTGCTTCCTTCCGGCGGCTCTCGGAATTCGAGGCACTCCGCGCCCTCTATGTCGACTTCGAAGGCAAGAAGGGCAAGCCCCCCGTCCTCCTCGGCGTCCATCGGCGAGGTCAGGGCGCGAAGCCGTACGTGCATATCCACATCCTCGACGGGGCATTCGCCGGACCAAGCGATCCGACGGTGTCGCTGAGGGAGAGCGTCGAGAACGTTGTCGCGCGAGCCGAGCATGGCGATCGACGCATCGTCTCGAATGGATCGGCGGGAGTGGACCGCCGGACCTTGGGGACTTCTACGACGCTGTCAATGAGGTCACCAGGCTTGTGAGGCAAATGCCGTGGCGAATGCGCCCAGCCTCGAACTACTCGCGGAGAACCGCGACAAAGACGGTGGAGGTTCACGGAAGCGGCTCGATCTTCGACTCGTCCGGGTCGTTCAGCGATCGATGTCCAGACAGGCAAGGGCGGCACAATCCGGCTTCGCGTTCGCCAGCCAGGCGTCGTAGATCCGCGCGAAACCGTCATGGGCGTCGACGACCGGATCGCCGCCGTAGTGCCCACAGGCGACATTGCCCATCGTGACTTCGCAATGTTCATGCGTCGCTACGTCATAGGCGGCGAGGAAGTGTTCCTCGTCGTGACGATGGAACGCGCGGCGGTAGTCGAGCTCGTGATGGCGTAGCTCGAACTGGTAGTCGGATCGCTCGTAGTGGCCCTGGCCGATCGACCGCCAGCGCTCGAAGATGTCCATATCGACCGGAGCCGATCGCCGGCGGGCAGGGGGCTGGCACTCGAGGTCGATGACCAGCGAGCCATCGGGTTCGCGCCCGAGCTCGATCTCGTCCTTGTTGTTCGGCGGAAGCACCGTTACCGCCATCCACTCGATCTCTTCGACGAGATCAGCGAGATAGCTCAAGAGCTCGTCAGCGGTGGCGATCAACGCGCGACAAGACGACGCGCTTGCGGGAACGGTTCGCCCTCGCCTACGGCCACGATGCGCCGAGCCGGAGCGATTGACACCGACCGCCGATGCGGCCGATAGCCCTCGCGCCAGAGATCAAAGGCGGCGATCGGGATCCGTGTGATGCGGGGCGAGATGCGCAAAGCCGGCAGGTCCCCGCGATTGATGAGGTCGAGCACAGCGTCGTCACTGATCGCCAGGATGGCGGCCGCCTCGCGCGGCGTGTAGTAGAGCTTGTTCATGATATTGCCTCGTCAGCGGTGTTACGAAGATACCGCTCATGCCGAGAAAGTCAAGCCGCGACCCCGGCCCGGCTGGCTGTGGATCCCGCGTGGTGGGATCGGCGCTTCAGCGAGGAGGTCCATGAAAAGGGTCACGTCGTCGTCCATCCGCCAAGTGTGCGACCGAATCGCCTCGCGTGGGCAAGGGGGCGCGTGGGGGGCCGCCGTCCGCGCGAGCGGGACGTCCGCGGCCCGTGGTCCGCGCGCCAGGACAGCGTCGCGACAGCGTCGGGATGGCGTCGGGGGTAGCGTTCGTGATGCGATCGCCGATCAACAGGCGATGCTCGCCGGGGAGGAGCTCGTGCCGTGGCCGATCGGACGCTCGTCGTGACGGAGGAGGCCGTGGCCGTCATCGACCGGATCCTGCGCCGCTCGATCGCCGCCGACGCGATCGAGATCCGGCGCCTCACCACCCTGGGCTCGGCCTATTTCGATCGGCCCGCCGGGCGCGACGTCGACCGCGAGCTCACCGCGACGAAGCTCCAGCGGGAGGTCGCCGAGGACCTCCTTCGCCAGCTGGGCCGCTGATTCCCGATCGGGTGCCGCCGGTCCGCCGTCGTGTCGGGAACGGCTCCGCCTAGCGGCTGACGTCCCGCCTGGCGATCCCCCAGCCCGCAACGGCGACGCCCCCGACCGCGAGGACGGCGCTCGCGATCATGCCCGGCCAGTCCCACGTCCCGATCATCGGCTGGCCCAGGTGCGAGCTCAGGGCGAGCTGATGGACCCAGTCCGGCCACTTCAGGGCCGGGGCGATGATGTCGATGAGGAACGTGACGATCACGATCCCGGCGACGGTCTCGCCCGCGATCGAGGTGCTGACGAGGCCGCCCACGGCCATGCCGATCCCGGCCAGCGCCGCCGCGTAGAGGCCCAGGACCGCGGTCCCCACGATCGGCGTGGCGACATCGCCGCCGGCGAGCGCTGACCCGATCCCGATCCCCGTCGCGATGACCGCGGTCATGGCCGCGATGGCGGCGAGGACGCCGACGCCGCTGGCCGCGGCCCAGCGAGCCCGCGACATCGGTGTCGTCAGGAGCATCTCCAGGCGCCCGCCGGTCTCATCCGACGCCCAGCCGTTGACCAGGGTCGAGGCGGCGAAGCCGACGAGGATGAAGCCGAAGGTGATGAAGGCGAGCTCGAGGAACGCGCCGGCGCCGGTCAGGTCGATGTTCGGGAAGATCGACTGCCAGATCTGGCGCGTCTCCGGCGAGAGGTTGGCGAGGGCGCTGGACAGGGACAGCGACGCGGCCCCGAAGATGAACCCCATGAGGCCCACCCCGATTCCCCATGCCACGGCCAGGGGCAGGCGCTCCCCAAACGATCGGCCGGTGGGTCCCCGGAGGCCGAGAACAGTCTCGGGCACCGACGGCGTCGGGATGCGGCTGGTGACGCCGATGTCCCGCCGGGCGAAGAGCTCGATCCCGACGGCGAACAGGACGACGGCGAGGAGAGCGCCCGGGATCAGCGACGGCCAGTCGAAGACGCCGCCGAGGGGCTGGTGGTGGGCCGTCCAGCCGAACCACGTCAGGTTGGCGGGCCCGGCGAAGACCGGCACCGCGGCCTGGTAACCGTTGACGAAGTAGCCCACGACGGCGACCGCTCCGGCGATCGCGGCCGAGCCGCCGCGCCCGACGATGGGCGCGAGGGCGAAGGCAAGCGCGCCCGAAGCCAGGGCTACGACGCCGACCCACGCCCCGAAGGCGACCGCCGAGGCGACCGAGATCTCGTCCCCGGGGAGCGTCGCGAAGAGCCGCCCGGCACCCCACGCAGAGATGGCCGTCACGACCACCACGATCGCCATCCCGGTGAGATGGGCGGCGAGCTTCTCGAGCGCGATGCGACGCATCCCGAGGCGGGTCGTGGCCACGAACTCGAGGCTCCCCCGCCGCGCCTCGGCGGCCAGGGTGCCGGACAGGGCGAGGATCGACCAGAGGGCCGCGGTCAGGCCGAGCGAGCCGCCGGTCTTCCAGGCGATCGAGCCCCCGAGCGTCTCGATGCTGGCGGGGAATGGGTTGCCGTACACCCCGGACATGGCCGGCGGCAGGCTCTTGACGAGGTTCGCGAGGTCGATCCGGGACTTGACCGTGTTGTAGGCCTCGCCGAATGCGGCGCCCCCGCTCAGGAGGAAGGCGGCGAGCATCCCGGCGACGATGATCACCGCGAGGCGCGAGTCCCGGAGCGTCTTGGCATAAACGGTACCGAGGCCGTAGATCCGGCTCAGGGCGGAGGTCGCCGTCCGCGCGCCCGATGGCGCCGGAGCGGCCTGCGCGGTCATGCCGGCACCTC
>JACQEH010000258.1 GCA_016200675.1 Chloroflexota bacterium
GCGAGGTGCTCGCCGCCCGCGGCGCCCGGGCCAGCCTCGTCTGCACCGACGTCCCTCCGCCGCTCTACGACTTCCTGCCCGGCATCGGCGACTACGGGACCGATCCGACCCCGGATCGCGCCTACGACCTCCTGGTCATCGTCGACTGCGGCTCCCTCGACCGGGTGGGAGCGGTCCGCGACCGCCAGGCCGCCCTCTTCGCGGCCCTGCCGACGGTCGTGATCGACCATCACGCCTCCAATCGCGCGGCCGGGGAGGCGGACTGGGTGGATCCGGATGCCGCCGCCACGTGCTAGCTCGTGGCGCTCCTGGCGACGGCGCTCGACGTGCCTTTGTCGGCCGGCGAAGGAGCGCTGGCCACGGCGCTCATGGCCGGCATCGTCATGGACACCGCGACCTTCGCCCACCCCAACGCAACCCCTCGGACGCTCGCCGTGAGCGCCGCGCTCGTGGCCGCGGGCGCGCCCCTCGCCGAGATCTCGCGACGCCTCTACCGGACCAAGCCCGACGCCCAGCTGCGGCTCTTCGGCCGGGTCCTCGACCGGCTCCAGACCGCGGCGGACGGCCTGGTGATCTACTCGACCCTCAGGACGGCAGATGTCGAGGAAACCGGCGCGCTGAGCGCCCACTCCGAGGGCATCATCGACCTCCTCTCGCAATCCGCGGCCGCCGAGGTGGCCATCCTCTTCAAGGAGGCCGGTCCGGAGGCGACGCGCATCTCCGTCCGGACCAGGCCAGGCGGCGTCGACGCAACCGTCCTCACCGCCCTCTTCGGTGGCGGCGGCCACGCCCGGGCGGCGGGCGCCAGCATCACCGGGAGCGCCGACGAAGCGCGGGCGCGCGTCCTGCCCGAGGCGGAGCGACTCGCGACCGCCGTCCGGCGCTGACGATGAGCCGGCGTCCGGACATCGGCGGCCTGGAGGGCGTGCTCGTCGCCGTCAAGCCGCCGGGGCCGACGTCGCATGACGTGGTGGCCCTCGTCCGCCGCCTCGCCGGAACCCGCCGGATCGGCCACGGCGGGACGCTCGACCCCTTCGCTGCCGGCGTCCTGCCGCTCTTCCTGGGCGGCGCGACGAAGCTCGTGGAATACCACCTCGGTGATCGCAAGTCGTACCGGGCGACGGTCTGCTTCGGGGCCGCCTCGACGACCGACGACCTCGATGGCGAGCTGACGCCCGTCGACGGCCCGGTGATCGAGGCCTCGGCGCTCCAGGCGGCGATGGAAGCGTTCCGGGGCGAGATCCGCCAGCGACCGCCGGACTACTCGGCGATCCAGGTCCAGGGCCGCCGGGCCTACGCGATGGCCCGCAGCGGAGCACCGGCCGATCTGCCGGAGCGCGTCGTGATCATCCACCACCTCGAGCTCGTCGCCTGGAACGGCGACGACCCGGAGCGGCCCGTCGCCATCGTCGACGTCGCATGCTCGGCCGGGACGTACGTCCGGGCGCTTGCCCGCGACCTCGGCGCGGCCGTCGGCAGCGCGGCCTACCTCGGTGCCCTGACGCGGACCGGGAGCGGCCCCTTCAGGCTGGAGGACGGCACGACGCTCGAGTCCCTCCGGATGGCCGCTGCGGACGGTCCGGAGGGCCTCCGGGCCTTCCTAATGCCCCTCGATGCGGGCCTGGACGCCCTCCCGTCCATCCGCCTGACGGTGGACGAGCTTCGGGACGCCGGGATGGGTCGATTCGTCCAGCCGGCGGCGGGAATCGCCGGGCTGCCGGCGGCGACCCCCATCCGCCTGCTCGACGAGGCCGGCCGCATCGCCGGGATCGGGAGGCTCGACGGCCGCCGCATCGCGCCGGACAAGATGCTGGCCGTGCGGCCGGACGCGGTCGTCGCGGGCGCGGGCGGGGGCGCGGGCGCCCCAGCCGAGGCTCCGAGTGCCTGACCGGCAGTCGCCCACGGAGGTCGTGCCCGGCATCGACGCCCTGGAGGCGCGGCTGGGTCGGCTCTTCGTGGTGGTCGGCGTCTTCGACGGCCTGCACCTGGGGCATCTGTACCTCCTCCGCTACCTCCGCGAAGCGGCCGCGTCGCGCGATGCTCGGGCAACCGTCATCACCTTCGACCACCATCCCGACGAGATCCTGACGGCGGCCGCGCCACCACTCCTCTGCGACCCGGAGGAGCGCATTGCCCTCCTCGCTGCGGCCGGCGTCGAGGTCACCGTCATCCAGCACTTCGACGAGGCCCTCCGGATGACGGGCTACGAGGACTTCATCCGGCGGATCGCCGCCCGGGTCGACCTGGCGGGGTTCCTCATGACCCCCGACTCCGCCTTCGGCAACGAACGGCGGGGCACGCCACCGGCCATCGCCGAGGTGGGGCGGGCCATGGGCTTCGACACCCTCGTGGTGCCGTCACTCGACCTCGATGGCCGGCCGGTCAGGAGCGCCGAGATCCGCTCCGACATCGCCGCCGGGGACCTCGCCGGGGCGACCTCGCTGCTGGGTCGGCCGTACTCGGTCGTCGGGCAGGCGACGCGAGCGGGAGAGCGCCTGGAGGTCGCCGTCCCGATGCCGGTCGCCCTTCCACCCGCGGGCCGCTATCGGGCGAGCGTCGAGCCGTCCGCACCGGGCGACGGAGTCCCGGGCATCGCCGAGATCGATGGCGACGGGCGCCTGTCCTTCATCCCCGGCGACGAGCCGGCGACGGGCGGCGAGGCGGTCCGCATCGTGTTCGCCCCCGGCGGGCGATTGCCCGAGAGCGGGCGGTTGCCCGATCCCGGCGCTGCTGCTACCATCCGTCGGTCATAGTTGAAATGGAACGCCATATAGTCACGTTCGTGTCGGAGGACCGAGTGCCGCTCGCGCGGGATGAAAAGCAGGAGATCATCACCGGGTTTGCCGTCAAGGACGGCGACACGGGCTCCCCGGAAGTCCAGATCGCGCTCCTCACCGAGCGCATCCAGGGCCTCACGGGCCATCTCCGGAGCTTCCCCAAGGACAACCATTCGCGCCGCGGCCTCCTCAAGCTCGTCGGCCAGCGCCGTCGCCTTCTCGCTTACCTCGTGAAGAAGGACAACACGCGCTACCGCGCCGTCATCGCACGGCTCGGACTCCGCCGCTAGCGCTTCGCTGCCGCAGGCCCCGGGACGAACCCGGGGTCGCGCGCAACAGGCGCCCGGTGGGATCGACCAGCCAGGAACATTCGTCGCCTCCTCCACGGCCAGGAGGAATCTCAACCCCGTGTCCACCACTCTCGAGACCCAGTTCGGCGGCCGCACGCTGACCATCGAAACCGGCAGGCTGGCCAGGCTGGCCGGCGGCGCGGTCACCGTCCGCTACGGCGACACCATGGTCCTCGGCACGGCCAATCGGAGCGATCCCCGGCCAGGGCTCGACTTCTTCCCGCTGACGGTCGAGTTCGAAGAGCGCATGTACGCCGCCGGCAAGATCCCCGGCGGGTTCATCAAGCGCGAGGCCCGCGCCTCCGAGGCGGCCACGCTGGCCGCCCGCCTGACGGACCGGCCCATCCGACCCCTCTTCCCCGAGGGCTACAAGGACGACATCCAGCTGGTCATCACGGTCCTCTCGACGGATCAGGAGAACGAGCCGGACGTCATCGGCACCGTCGCCGCATCGGCGGCCCTCTCGATCAGCGAGATCCCGTTCGCCGGCCCGGTCGGCGCCGTCCGCGTCGGCCGCATCGACGGTCAGTTCGTGGTCAATCCGACCTTCAGCCAGCTCGCCGACTCGGAACTCGACCTCATCGTCTCCGGGACCCGCGACGCGATCATGATGGTCGAGGCGGGCGCGAAGCTCCTGCCCGAGGACGTCATGGCCGAGGCCATCCTGTTCGGCCACCGAGCGCTGCAGCCGCTCATCGACATCCAGGAAGAGCTGGTCAAGCTCGTCGGCAAGGCCAAGAGCACGCCGTTCCTCGAGGCCGGCACCGGCTCGGTCCTCGACTTCGCGGAGGCCGTCGCCGCCGGCGACGAGCTCGTCGTCGTCGACGTCGAGACCACGGGCACGGATCCCCGGATGGCCGACCTCGTCGAGATCGCCGCGGTCAAGGTCAAGAAGGGCAAGATCACCGACCGCTGGTCGACCCTGGTGAACCCCGGCCGCCCGATCGTCGGCAACCAGATGCACGGCATCAAGGACGCCGACGTCAAGAAGGCGCCGAGCCCAGCCGAAGCCGCCAGGCAGGCCCTCAAGTTCATCGGCGCCTCCCGCGTCGTCGGCCATTCGGTCGGCTTCGACCTCGGCTTCCTCGAGGCGGCGCTCGGCGACGGGACCCGCTTCGAGCAGGGCCGCTACTTCGATACCCTGACCATCGCCCGCGAGGGCTACCCCGACCTCGAGAACTACAAGCTCGAGACGCTCTCCCGCTTCTTCGGCATCGAGCTTGCCCAGGCCCACCGGGCCGGCCCCGACGCCGAGGCGACGGCCAACCTCCTCATCTGGTTCGGCAATGACCTCCCGGGTCGGATCGCCGCCCTCAAGGAGGGCATCGCCGGCGCAATCCGGGCCACCCGGACCGATGGCGACAGCAAGGCCCTCCAGGAAGCTGCCCGCCGCGAGGCGCGCGTCAGCAAGGCCCTCTTCAGCCTCGTCCACAAGAAGACCGCCCGGCGGCTGGCCCTGGACGAGGGCATCCGCATGGACGGCCGCGGCCTGACCGAGCTGCGCCAGATCTCCGTCGACGTCGGTGTCCTGCCCCGGGCCCATGGCTCGGGCCTCTTCACCCGCGGCGAGACACAGGTCCTGACGATCGCCACCCTTGGCTCCTCGTCGGATGTCCAGCGGATCGACACGATCAGCCCGAAGACCGAGAAGCGCTACATCCACCACTACAACTTCCCGCCCTA
This sequence comes from Chloroflexota bacterium, assembly GCA_016200675.1. Lineage (GTDB taxonomy): Bacteria > Chloroflexota > Limnocylindria > Limnocylindrales > CSP1-4 > UBA5189. The sequence goes on from JACQEH010000258.1 coordinate 4,811, forward strand.
TTCGACGGGCGAGAACAAGCCGATGCGCGGCCCCAGCCGGCGCGACATCGGCCACGGCAACCTGGCCGAGCGAGCGCTCATCCCCGTCCTGCCGGCAACCGAGGACTTCCCGTACGTCATCCGGCTCGTGTCGGAGTGCATGTCCTCGAACGGCTCGAC
>JACQEH010000270.1 GCA_016200675.1 Chloroflexota bacterium
ATGCTCGTCGGTCATGTGACCCTCAGTGGTTCGGCCTGGCGAGGCCGGGAGCCGGGCTCCCGCCGCCATCGTCGATGTCGAGGTCCATTCCGAGCGAGCGCCGAAGCGCCGCGATGGCCCGGAACTGGAGTCCTCGAATGGTTCCTTCCTGCTTGCCCATCACCTCGGCCGCCTCGCTGGCCGAGAGGCCGGCGAAGAACCGAAGCTCGATCGCCTCGCGCTGCTCGTCGGTCAGCTCGGCCAGGGCTCGCTGGACCGCGTCGAGATCCTGCCGGAGCAGGGTTGCGGCCTCCGGCCCCGCTTCGTCCGCCACCTGCTCCGCCGCCGCATCGAGGTCGGCGTGGTCGCGGCGCGTCCGGGCGTGATCGATGATCGTGTTCCGGGCCAGCCTGAAGAGCCAGCCCCCGAAGGGAATGCCCCGCACCTCGTAGCGCGGAAGCGCTTCCAGGGCCTTGACGAAGACGAGCTGGGTCAGGTCCTCCGCGTCGCTCGGGCGGTTGACGCGGCTGGCGATGAAGCGATAGATCGGCTCGTTGAATGCATCGAAGATTCGCCCGAACGCCCAGGCGTCACCGCCCTGCGCGTCCAGCACGAGTCGCTCGAGCGCCTCGTCGTCCAATCTCACAACGATTCAACCCGCCGCGTGTTAGGTCGGCGGTCCATGGCCGCCGACGTGCCGCATCCGAGCCGGGAGCGCGATGCTCACCGGTTCGGCCCCGCGCCGGAAGGTCAGGCCCTCGAAGCCGGCGTCGGCGAGGACACGATACCCCGCCTCCAGACCCCAGGCGAACCACTCGGGGCGATGCGCGTCCGAGCCCGCGACCACCCGCGTCCCGCCGAGCTCCCGATACCTCGCGACAGCCCATGGCGCCGGGTAGGTCTCGCCGACCCGATGGCGGAGGCCGCTGGTGTTCACCTCGAGCGCCGTCCCGGATTCGACGAGGGCCGCGAGCGGCGCATCGAGCAGCTCCGGCCGGGCGGCGAGCTCGGCGGCCCCGATCTCCGGGGCAAGGTAGCGCTTGACGTTGTCGAGGTGGCCGATCGTGTCGAAGAGCCCCGATCGGGCCGCGCCGACCACCTGCTCGAAGTACGGCGCCACGATCTCCTCGACGGGTCGTCCGGCGATCCACGTCCGGATGCGGCTCGGGACATAGGGCGAGTCGGGCCAGTCGTGGACCGAGCCGATGGTGTAGTCGTAGCGGTGGCGGCGAAGGTGGTCGCGGACGTCGGCCTCCCAGGACGCGTTGTAGGTCAGCTCGGCACCGAACCGGATCAGGACGCCCCGGGGCGCCCAGCGCTCGGCGGCGTCGCGCACCGTCCGCTCCCGGTCGGCGAAGGCCACGTAGTCGTAGGCGGGGTCGCGGGCATCGAAGTCGACGTGATCCGTGATGGCCAGCTCGGTGATGCCGCGCGCCTCGGCCATGGCGGCGTAGACGTCGATCGGGACGCGGCTGTCCGGGGACTGGTCCGTGTGGAGGTGGGCGTCGAGGGGCAGGTCGCGCGCCTGTGGGTCCTCGCCGGGCTCGTCCCCGGGGTCCGGCCCCGTATCCGGGCTCAACCCGAGATGATCCCGAGGCGGCGCCCGACGGTCGAGAACGCCTCGAGTGCCGTGTCCAGGTGCTCGTCCGTGAGGGCCGCGGTCACGATGGTCCGGAGGCGGGCCTGATCGAGCGCCACCGTCGGGAAGACCACCGACGTCGCGAAGACGCCGGCCTCGAAGAGCTCCGAGGAGAAGCGGATCGCCGTTTCCGAATCACCCACGATGACCGGCGTGATCGGCGTCTCGGAGCGCCCGGTGTCGAATCCGAGGCGGGCCAGCTCCGCCTTGAAGCGCCGGGTGCTCGCCCACAGCCGCTCGATCCGCCAGGTTTCCTCCTCCATGACCGCGATCGCCTCGCGACAGGCCGCCGCGACGGCCGGCGGATGGGACGTCGAGAAGAGGAACGGCCGGGCCCGCTGGACGAGGATGTCCCGAAGGTCCTGCGAGCCGGCGACGTAGCCGCCCAGGACCCCCATCGCCTTCGACAGCGTCCCGACCTGGATCGCGACCCGGCCGTGGAGCCCGAAGTGATCGACGCTGCCTCGGCCGTTGCGGCCCAGGACGCCGGAGGCATGGGCATCGTCGACGAAGACCGCCGCCCCGTAGCGCTCGGCGACCTCGACGATTCCCGGCAGCGGGGCGATGTCGCCGTCCATCGAGAAGACACCGTCCGTGACGACGAGGATCAGCCGGTACGGTCCGGCGCCGTCCGCGCGCCCCTGCTCGCGGGCGTCCTTCAGGACCGCCTCGAGGCCCGCCACGTCGGCATGGGGGTACACCTTCCGGGGCGCCTTGGAGAGGCGCATGCCATCGATGATCGAGGCGTGGTTGAGGGCGTCCGAGACGATGAGGTCCGGCTCGCCGGTGATCGTCGGGATCACCCCCGTGTTCGCCGTGAAGCCGCTCTGGAAGGTGAGGACCGCCTCGGTGCCCTTGAAGGCCGCGAGCTCCGCCTCGAGGGCCTCGTGGAGGGACATCGTGCCCGCGATCGTCCGGACGGCACCCGAGCCGGCCCCGAATTCGCGGACCGCCTCGACCGCGGCCGCCTTCAGGCGCGGATGATGGGTCAGGCCGAGGTAGTCGTTCGAGGACAGGCTGATGACCTCGCGGCCGTCGACCGTCGCGACCGGGCCCTGCTGCGAGGACATGACCCGGAGCGGCCGGTAGAGGTGCTTCGCCCGGAGATCGTCGAGCTCGGCGCCCAGGAAGGCGAGGGGATCGGGATGCGTCACGTCCGTCATCGTTCGGCCCACTCCATGATGACCTTGCCCGAGTCGCCCGAGCGTGCGGCCGCGAAGGCCGCCGCGTGGTCGCGGTAGGGGAAACGGTGGGTGATCGCGGGCTTGATGTCGAGGCCGGACTGGAGCATGACCGTCATCTTGTACCAGGTCTCGTACATCTCCCGGCCATAGATGCCGCGCAGCGTCAGCTGGTTGAAGACGATCTCGTTGACGTCGATCGTGATCTCCGCGGTCGGGATGCCGAGGATCGCGATCCCGCCGCCGTGGGCCATGTTGTCCATGGCCGTCCGGAGGGCGACGGCCACGCCCGACATCTCCATGGCCACGTCGAAGCCCTCGACCATGCCGAGCTCCGCCTGGACATCGTGCAGGTCGCGCTCCCGCGGATCGATGGCGACGGTGGCGCCCATCCGCACGGCCAGGTCGCGTCGGTAGGCGTTCGGCTCCGAGACCACGATGAGCCGCGCGCCCGCGTGGCGGGCGACGGCGATGGCCATCAGCCCGATCGGGCCGGCCCCCGAGACGAGCACGTCCTCGCCGAGGATCGGGAAGGCGAGCGCCGTGTGGACGGCGTTGCCGAAGGGATCGAAGATCGCCGCGACCTCCTCGTCGATGCCGGGCCAGTGATGCCAGACGTTGGCCATGGGCAGGGCCACGTACTCGGCGAAGCAGCCGTCCCGGCCGACGCCCAGGCCGATGGTATGGGCGCACAGATGGCGCCGGCCGGCCAGGCAGTGGCGGCACCGTCCGCAGGTCACGTGACCCTCGCCGCTGACGATCTCACCCGGGTGGAAGTCGCTGACGTTGCTGCCGACCGCCGTGATCTCGCCGACGAACTCGTGACCGGCGATGAGCGGTGGATGGATGGTCCTGGCCGCCCATGGATCCCATGATTCGATGTGGAGGTCGGTGCCGCAGATGCCGGTCTTGCGGACCTTGACGAGGACGTCGTTGATCCCGATCGCTGGCTCCGGGACCTCCATCAGGGTGAGGCCGGGACCGGCCTGGGTCTTCACGAGCGCCCGCATGGCGGCCTCCTAGGCCTCGTCCGCGGGAGCGTCGGACCAGTCGATGATGGGATTCTCCACCGTTCCGATCCCGTCGATCCGGCAGCGGACGTGATCGCCCGGCTCCAGGAAGACCGGTGGGTCCCGGTAGACGCCAACCCCGGATGGAGTGCCGGTGGCGACGATGTCGCCGGGCTCGAGGGTGATGTGGCGGCTGATGAACTCAATGAGCTCGGGGACCGCCCGGAGCATGTCGGCGGTCGAGGCGTCCTGCATCTGGATCGCCTGCCCGGCGTCGGGGCCCGTGCCCGGAATGCGCCAGCTCCGGACGCGCACGCCGGCGCCGGGATCGAGGTCGTCCGGCGTGGTGAGCACGGCGCCCACCGGCAGGAACGTGTCCGAGCCCTTGGCCCGCAGCCACTGGCCGTCGCCTTTCTCGCCGGGGGCGAGGGCCTGGGGAATGCCCTGCCAGTCGCGGGCGGTGACGTCGTTGAGGACGACGTAGCCGGCGATGTGGTCGAGCGCCGCCGCGGCTGGGACCCGCCGAGCCCGCCGCCCGATGACGACGCCCAGCTCCGCCTCGAGGTCGAGGGCGTGGGTCCCCTCGGGGCGGGTGATCGGCTCGCCGTCGCCGATGACGGCATTGGCGAACTTGGCGAAGAGGAGCGGCCGCTCGGGCGCGGGGCGCCCGCCCTCGGCGACGTGCTCGCCGTAGTTGAGGCCGACGCAGACGATCTTGCCCGGGAACTCGATCGCGGGCAGGAGGTCGAGGCCGGCGAGCGGCAGGGCGGAGCCGCGTCTGCCTGGCGAGGCCGCCGAGGCGAGGCGGCCCGCCTCGGCGAGGAGGGCCGCCCAGCCGTCCTCGGCGAGGGCCAGGTCCAGGCCGCCCTCGAGCGCCTCGAGCGGAAGGACGAGGTCCCCCTCGATCAGGAGACCGGCCGCGGGGCCGCTCGCCGCGAGGTACGAGACGAGCCGCACGCCGCCTCCTGGCTCAGCTCGCGCCGGGCGTCGGGGAGGCGGTGGGAGCGGGCGTCGGCGCGACGGTGGGGGCGACGGTGGGCGCCACGGATGGCGTGGCGCTTGCCGCGGCCGATGGCGGCGGGGTGCCGGTGGGACCGGGCGTCGCCGTCGGCTTGGCGCACAGGGCCTCGGGGTTCGTCCGCTCGCCCTGCTGCTCGAAGAAGGCCGTGATCTGGGCCGTATCGAGGGAGTTCAGGGGCAGGACGACGCCCCAGATTAGCGCCGCGTACGGCCACTTCATCTGGTCGAAGCGGGCGACGACCGGCCCGATCGAGCCTGCCGGCCGGTTGCAGATGGGACTGTTCGGGAAGGACGCGTTGAATTGTCTGAGGGCGGCCTGGCCCGTATCCGTGCAGGCGGTGTCGCCGCTCGAGCAGCGGTAGAGGAGCACGAGCCCGCCGTGCTCGAGGTTATGGAGCCAGCCCTGCGGCAGCGCCTGATCGTCCGGCCCGTAGACGCCGGCCTTGATCGGGCCCTCGCCTGTGGCGTTGTTGTGCTTGCCGGTGGCAGGGGGGCAGAGGGCGTACTTCACAAACGAGCCCACCGCGACGTGCTGCTGTCCGGTGTCCGTCTGGACGATGCCCAGGCGCGGGGTTGCTCCAGGGGCTGGAGACGCGGGCAGCGGCGGGTTCCACTCGCTGCTGCAGGCATAGGCCGGCGAGGTCGCGTTGACGAAGGCGATCCCGGCCATCGCCAGCACGGCGAGCCCGGCCACGCCCCACAGGAGGCGGCCGCGGTTGCGCTCCAGGAATGACTGCTGGGGCGCGCTCCGGAAGGAGCGGGTTCCGGTCCGTCCGGTCGGGCGCGGCGGGGGCGTGCGGCGGCTTCCGATGTTCACGAGGTCCTCGTCGAGTGCGAAGGGAGGGCGGTCACGGGGGGTGGCGCGATCGCGCGTCCAGAGGGTAGCGTGCCCGGGGCGCCCGCGCCCGCGAGCCGGGGCCGCCCGGGCCGATTCTGGGTCCTCGTGGGGGTTCTCGTCATTCCTCAGTCAGCCATGCGGCGACGGCCGGGGACCTCAGGCCACGCAACAGGAGGATCGCCAGGGCGAGGAAGAAGACGGCGACGGGCCAGAGGCCGACGATGGCAGCCCAGGGGATGGGCGGGATCGTCAGCGACGCGAGCCCGACGGCCAGCGTTCGCGAGGCCGCCTTGCGCTGCAGGACCAGGGTCGTCGTGAAGATGGTGTAGGCGAGGAGGACCATGACGACGACGCCGAGCGGGCTGACCGGCGCCGCGATCGCCTGGTCGACCACGAACCGCAGCGACAGGCCGATGCCGGCCAGGATCAGGAACGCATAACCCAGGAACAGGCGGACCGGCCACGGCATGCCCCGGACCTCGATCGTCATTGCCGGATTCTG
>JACQEH010000271.1 GCA_016200675.1 Chloroflexota bacterium
GGTCATGGTCGGCGCGGGTCTGCTCGCCCGGAACGCCGTCGCCCGGGGCCTGCGCGTCGGTCCGACGGTCAAGACGTCGCTGGCCCCGGGATCGAAGGCCGTCACGAGCTACCTCGAGGCGGCGGGCCTCATGGCGCCCCTCGAGGCCCTCGGCTTCGCCCTGGCCGGCTACGGCTGCACGACCTGCATCGGCAACTCAGGCCCGCTCGACGCACCCGTCGCCGACGCGATCGAGTCCCACGAGCTCGTCGCTGCCGCCGTCCTGTCTGGCAACCGCAACTTCGAGGGCCGGATCCACCCGCTCGCGCGCGCGAGCTACCTCGCGTCGCCGCCCCTGGTGGTGGCCTTCGCCCTGGCCGGCCGCGTCGACACGGACCTCTCGACGGAGCCCCTCGGAATCGGCGACGACGGCCGGCCCGTCTTCCTGGCCGACATCTGGCCGAGCCCCGACGAGGTTCGCGCGGTCATCGGCAGTGCCATCGACCCGGACCTCTTCCGGCGGACCTATGCGACGGTCTTCGAGGGCGACGAGCGGTGGCAGGCCCTCCCGGTTCCCGATGGCGACCGCTACGCCTGGGACCCGGCCTCGACCTACATCGCCCGGCCGCCCTTCTTCGAGGGCATGTCGCTTGCGCCGGCTCCGGTCACGGGCATCGAGCGAGCTCGGGCCCTCGCCGTCCTCGGCGACAGCGTCACGACCGACCACATCTCCCCGGCCGGCTCGATCTCGCCCCGATCGGCGGCTGGCTCGTGGCTCCAGGATCATGGCGTGGGCCCGCTCGAGTTCAACTCCTACGGGGCCCGCCGCGGCCATCACGAGGTCATGATCCGGGGGACATTCGCCAACATCCGCCTCAGGAACCTCCTCGCCGAGGGGTCCGAGGGCCCCGTGACCCGCCACCTCCCGGCCGGCGACGAGATGTCCATCTTCGAGGCCTCCCGGCGCTACGCGGCCGATGGCGTGCCGCTCATGGTCCTGGCCGGCAAGGAGTACGGCTCGGGCTCGTCTCGCGATTGGGCGGCCAAGGGCACGACCCTCCTGGGCGTCCGGGCCGTGATCGCCGAGAGCTTCGAGCGGATCCACCGGAGCAACCTCGTCGGCATGGGCGTCCTGCCCCTCCAGTTCCTGCCCGGCGATGGCGTCGCCTCCCTCGGGCTGAGCGGCCGTGAGGCCTATACGATCCACGGGGTCGCGGGCGGTCCAGAGGCTCGCAGCCGGCTCAGGGTCGACGCGGCCGACGAATCCGGCACCGTGGTCCGCTCCTTCGAGGTCCTCTGCCGCCTTGACGGGCCGATCGAGGTCGACTACTACCGCCAGGGCGGCATCCTCCCAGCCGTCCTGCGACGACTGGCGGTCGGCTCCGCCTGACGAGGTCGAGGACTCCTCGCCGGACGACCAGACGCCCCCGGTGCGTCCCGAGGGCGTCGGCCTGGAGGAGGTTCGGCGGGTTCGATGGCCCGCGCGTCACTTGGACGGGACGGCGACCGGCATCGTGACGGCCGGCGGCGGCGGCGGCGGCGCTACGACCGGGAGAGCTTGCCCGACGGCAAGCGCCGGGGTCAGCTCGCCGCCTCGGTCAGCTCGCCGCCCCGGTCAGCTCGCCGCCCCGGGCGCGATCGGCTGACGGTCTCCTCGTTCACCAGGCGCCTCGGCCCTCGCCTGCGCCACGTCTGCCGGCTGCCGCCGGCGGTCCATCCGGAAGAGGGCGGCGGCGATGCCCGCCGCGACGAGGCAGATGAGGCCGCCCGCCAGGAAGACCTGGCGGATGCCGATGACGCTGGCGACGACGCCGGCCACGGCGATCGACACGATCTGGGTCGTCGACATCGACGCCTGCAGGGCTCCGATGACCCGTCCTCGGACCGCATCCGTGGTGGCCGACTGGACGATCGTCTGGGTCGCTGCCTGGGCGGGCGTGACGAACCAGCCGAAGCCGAAGGTGATCACGAGGAGGAACCAGACGCTCGGGACGGCGAAGAGGCAGGCGATGAGGACGCCGACCCCGGCGAGGCCGCCCACGGCCATGGCCGGCGGCGATGCGGCGGGCGACGCGCATGACGATGAGGACCGAAGCGCCGAATGTCGCCGCGTCGAAGACGAAGGTGGGCCGGTACGCCCCGCTCGTGGCGATGAGGAGGCCGATCGCCGCCGTCCCCAGGAGACCGCCCACGGTCCGGCTGAACTGTCCCAGCCCGTTGGCGGCCATGAGGCCCTCGGCGGCACGACCCGCGGGATCAGGGCGCCGCGGGCCGGCGGGAACAACGTCCCGATCGCGGCCTTGGTGAAGGCGACGACGTACGTGTCCCCTCCCGCATGCACGGCCTCGCGAAGGAGGCTTCAGCCCGGACGGAGGACCGCGCGGCCGATGAGACCGCCCCGACGGAGGTCCGCGACCGCATCGTTGATCTCGTTGAGACGGTAGGGCCGGATCCGGACCTCGACCTGGCCGGCGGCGGCGAGCCCGACCAGCTCCTCCAGCTCCGCGTGCGTCCCGATGAGGTTCCCGACGATGCTGAGCTCGTTGGCGACGATCGTCGTGGTCGAGACCGA
>JACQEH010000261.1 GCA_016200675.1 Chloroflexota bacterium
CGTCCGCCGCGTCGGCGGCGAACGCGAGCATCACCTTCTCGAGGGTCCCCTCCGGCATCTGGCCGTGACCCACGACGACCCGGACCCCGGGGAGCATCTTGCGCAGCTGCTCGGCCTGGGCCTCGATCGTCTCGACCCGGTTGTGGACGTAGAAGACCTGCCCGCCGCGGTCCAGCTCGCGGAGGATCGCGTCCCGGACGAGGCCCGCCGACGCTTCCGCGACCCGCGTCTGGATCGGCAGGCGGTCCTCGGGCGGCGTCTCGATCACGGACATGTCCCGGATGCCGGCGAGGGCCAGGTTGAGCGTCCGCGGGATCGGCGTGGCCGAGAGCGTCAGGACGTCGACCTCGCGGCGCAGTTGCTTGAGGCGCTCCTTGGCGGCCACCCCGAAGCGCTGCTCCTCGTCGACGACGAGGAGGCCCATGTCCCGGAAGCGGACGTCCTTCGAGAGCAGGCGGTGCGTGCCGATGACCATGTCGACGGAGCCGTCGGCGAGCCCGGCCAGGGTTCGTTCCTGCTCCTTGGGCGACACGAAGCGGCTCAGGATCCCGACCTTCACCGGGAATGCCGCGAACCGGGATCGGAACGTCTCGTGGTGCTGGGCGGCGAGGACCGTCGTCGGGACGAGGACCGCCACCTGCTTGCCGTCCTGGGTCGCCTTGAAGGCCGCCCGCAGGGCGACCTCGGTCTTGCCGTAGCCGACGTCGCCCACGACGAGGCGATCCATCGGCAGGCCGGCCTCCATGTCGTGCTTGACCTCGAGGACGGCGCGCAGCTGGTCGACGGTCTCCTCGTAGGGGAAGGAGGCCTCCATCTCGGCCTGCCAGGGCGAATCAGCGGCGTAAGCGAATCCCTGGGCGCTGGCCCGCGCCGCGTACAGTGTCAGCAGCTCCTCCGCCAGATCCGCCACGGCCTTCCGGACGCGCTGCTTGGTCCGCAGCCACTCCGTGCCGCCGAGCTTGCTGAGCTGCGGCCGCTCGCCGCCGGAGTAGCGGGTGACGCGGGCGATCTGCTCGACCGGGACGTAGATCCGGTCGCCGGCCGCGAAGCTGATCTCGAGGTAGTCGCGCTCGTCGCCCTCGCCGGCACTCCGCCGGAGCATCCGCTCGTAGCGGGCGACGCCGTGGTCGATGTGGACGACGAGGTCGCCGGGCGTCAGCCGTTCGAGGATGTCGCGCGGGACGACCCGCCGCATCGCCTTCGGCCGGCGGACGCGGACGTTCCCGAAGAGCTCCCGATCCGTGACGAAGACGACGCCGTCCGGCCCGCCCGCGAAGCCGCCGTTGAGGCTCCGTTCGACGAGCGCGATGGCGCCCGGTGGCGGCGGCTCGGCGACATTGGCGGCAACGCCGGCGGGATGGCCGGCCTCGGCGAGGAGCTCGGCCAGCCGCGGTGCCTGGTCTGACGCGATCACGATCCGCGGCGGGGCGTCGCTGCCGGTCTCCGTGGTGAGCCACCGCTCCACCGCGTCACCCAGCTGGGCGGCCCGGCCGGGCGGGAGGGTCGGCTCGCGCCAGCCGAAGGCATCGCCCGCGCTCAACCCGCCGCCCGCGATCGTTGCGTCCGCGGCGGCCTCCGACTCCCACGTCAGTTCGAGGGTCCTCGCGCCGAGCAAGCGCGACTTCCATGCCCGCCGTCCGAGGAGCGTCTCGGGCCAGTTCTTCGGCAGGTCGGCCGCGGCCACGAGCTCGGCCCGCCGCTCGTCGGCCTGGCGCCACAGGAACTCGGCCGATTCGGCGAGGTCGCCGGGCTCGTCGAGGACGAGGAGGGTCCCCGGGTCGAGGTGGTCGAGCGCCGTGCTCGGGGCGAGGATCGCGGCCCAGATCTCGGCGGCGTCACCGACCTTCGCGGCGCGGGTCCCTGGCGCGCCGGGACCTGCCGGGCTCGACGCGGCGGTCTCGACCTCCCGATCGACCTCGCCCGTGAGGCGCTCGAGGTCGCCGGCGAGCCGCTCCGGGAGCTTCGCCGGTACGGTGCCGAGCCGGGCGCGAAGCGCCGAGGCTCCGTCTGCGGGAAGGAGGAACTCCGAGGCCGGCAGCAGCGTGACCGTGTCGACGGCGCCCACGGCTCGCTGGTCCGTGGGATCGAACGCGCGGAGCGAGTCGATCTCGTCGCCGAACAGCTCGATCCGGATCGGCAGCGGCGCCGATGGCGGGAAGACGTCCACGATCCCGCCGCGCCGGGCGAACTCGCCCTTGCCGGCGACCTCGAGGACCGGGCTGTAGCCCAGCGCGAGGAGGTCGTGGAGGAGCGCGGTCTGGGTGACCCGGCCGCCGACGCGGAGCTCCCGGGGCATGTCCGGCAGGTCGTCGGGGGCGATCGTGTGCTGGATCAGGGCCTGGACGCTGGCCACGAGAATCCGGGCGCGGCCCCTCCGCCAGGCGGACAGCGCGGCGACCCTGGCCGCGGTTTCGTCCGCGACGAGCTCGCTGCGCTCGTAGGCGAGGGCGCTCCGTGGTTCGAGGACAGCCACCGACCCCTGGTCGCCGACCCAGGCCGCGAGCTCCTCCGCGACCCGATCGCCGATCTCGGCGTCGCGCGCGACCCACAGGATCCGCTCGCCGGCGCTGATCGCGAGCGCGGCCGCGAGATAGCTCTTGGCACCGTGCGGGACCTGGGTCAGGCCCGCATGTCGACCGCGGCCGCTCGCCGGCGGCGCGACGCCGGCCTCGCCCAGGCGCGACCGGAGGTGCTCGAAGGCCCCGGACCCGGCGGCGAGGGGCGGCAGGCCGGACAGGTCGGGGAGCCGACGGCCCGGACCGTGGCGGTCCGCCGGACCACCGTCAGAGCCCGCCCCGGTCCCACGGGCCGCCGCGCGCACGCTGGCGGCCACCCGATCGGCGGCTTGGCGCTCCACCTCGACATCGACCTTCCGCTCCCAGCCGCGACGGCCACGGAGCGGCGCCATCGTCACTCCGGCTCCTCGGTCCGGACCTTTCGCCAGCCGGTCTTCGTCCGCCGGATGCCGTCGAGGCCGGGAGGCCCATCGACCTCGCCGGCGGGAGCAACGAGGTCGGCGTCGGCCGGCCGCAGCTCGAAGGGGTTGTGGCGATTGGCCGCCTTGTTGACGCCCTCGCGAGCCCACGACTCGACGGCGTCTGCGGCGGCATCGATGAGCTCGTCGAGGCGGAGCCGCTCCTCGGGCCCGAACGTCGACAGGACGTGGTCGATGAAGCCGCGTCTCGGCTCGCCGATACCGACCCGCAGCCGGGCGAAGGCCTCGCTGCCCAGCTCGTCGATGATCGACCGCAGGCCGTTGTGGCCACCCGGGCCCCCACCCTCGCGGAAGCGGAGCTTGCCGAAGGGCAGCGAGAAGTCGTCGACCACCACGAGCATCTCGGGCAGGGGCGCGCGCTCGCGAGCCAGGATCTTGCGGACGGCGATGCCCGACTCGTTCATGAACGTCATCGGTTTGACCAGGATCAGGTCGAGGCCCTTGTACCGGCCGCCGACCGTGGCCGCGGCATCCTTGTTCCGGGCACGGCCGGCCCAGCCGGCACGGTTCGCCAGGCGGTCCAGGACCATCCAGCCGATGTTGTGGCGGGTCTGCGCGTACTGCTGGCCGGGGTTCCCCAGCCCGATGACGATCTTCGAGGGCACGACTCGGACGTCCTCCGAACACGGCAATCGCCCCGGGGGAACGGGTCCCGCGGGGTTGAGGCATGGTACTGCGGGAGTGCCAGCATGGGCATTCCGTGCCGCCGCATCGGGCGACACCCCACTCCCCTTCCGCCCCTTTATGCCTGGCAGTCATGGAATCGCGCGGGCGGCCGCCGCATCGGGCCGCACCCCCTCCCCTTTCCGCCCCTCCATGCCTGGCAGTCATGGAATCGCGCGGGCGGCCGCCGCATCGGGCCGCACCCCCTCCCCTTTCCGCCCCTCCATGCCTGGCAGTCACGATTTCGTGTCTCAGTCGTCGGTTCGGCGGCTCGACGGGCCGCCGGCGGGTGCCTTGGGCACGATGTCTTGCCTGCGGGTCATCGACTCCGTGGCGGGCGCCCACTCCAGGTCCCGATGAGGAGCGCCAGAGAGCGCGGCGCACGATTCCGCGCCTGGCAGTCATGGCAGGTCGCGGTGCATCCGCCGCGTCAGGCCGGCACGTCTCCCAGAAGTCGCCGCTCCAGCGCGCGCATCGCCGCCTCCTCGATGGGCTCCGCATGGTCCCAGCCACAGACGTGGAGTGTCCCGTGCGTCAGCAGGAGTCGGAGCTCGTCGGCGGGTGCCCATCGGCGGTCGCCCGTCTGGCCGCCACGGCCTTCGGAGGCCTGCGAGATGGCCCGCTCCACGGAGATGACGATGTCCCCGAGGTGGGGCCGGGCGCGAGGCGGGAGCACGAATGCCGGCGCTGTGGCGCGAGGCGGGAGCACGAATGCCGGCGCTGTGGCGCGAGGCGGGAGCACGAATGCCGGCGCTGTGGCGCGA
>JACQEH010000257.1 GCA_016200675.1 Chloroflexota bacterium
ATCCGGCCATCCTCGGCAATCTCGAAGGTCGCGAAGCCGGCGAATCGTACCCGGGCCCGGGTCTGCCTGTGAACGTGCGAGGCATGCCACGCCGTCAGGATCGTCGGCGGGACGACCCAGTGGCGCTCGAAGACGAACTCTACCTGTTCCTCGAACTGCGAGGCGTCCAGGAGGTGGCGGCGAATGGCGTTGTGGCCGACGCGCGGTGCACCGAATGGGTCGTCACGTGACTCGGCGTCCGGCGCGTGGAGGGCGACGAAGGCGTCGCCGTCCCAGGCGCACCACGCGCGACGGTAGCGATCGAGGAGGTCCGTGGCCGAGGCGTAGGTCAGGACGGTCATGCGTCCGCCGCCGAGCCGAGACGCGCCAGCAGCCGCTCCCCGATCCGGTAGCTCCGGCCGCCGCCCATGACCAGGACCGCATCGCCGGGCCGAACCGCGGCCGCCAGCCAGTCGGCCGTGGCCTCGACCGAGCCCGGGGTTGCCGGCGCCAGGTCCGGGCGCAGGCGGCTGACGGCCGCCGCGAGGTCGGACGGAGCGACGATCGAGGTGTCGAGGTCGCGGCCAGCCCAGATGTCGGCGATTGCGACGGCATCGGCCGTTGCGAGGGCCTCTGCGAAGTCGCCGAGGAGGGCCGCGGTCCGGTGGAAGGTCAGCGGCTCGTAGACGGCCCAGATCCGCCGGCCGGGCTCCCGCTGGCGGAGGGCCTGGATCGTCGCCCCGATGGCGGTCGGGTGATGCCCGTAGTCGTCGTAGACCACGACTCCGGCCGCCTCGCCCTTTCGCTCCAGCCTCCGGCCGATGCCTGGGAAGCTGGCCAGGCCGGCCACGATCGCCTCGGGCTCGAGCCCGAGGACCCGCGCGGCGCCGGCGACGCCGAGCGCGTTGGCCACGTTGTGGCGGCCGGCCGTGGGCAACCGAATGCGCATGGGCCCGCGCAGCTCGTCCAGGCCGTGGAGCTCGATCGTCGTCCCGCCGGGGGCGCTCTCCGCGATCCGGCCGAGGAGGGTCGCGGCCGGTCCCGCCTCTGTCCCGAAGCGACCGGCCATGCCGCGCGCGTAGCTGCCGATCCGCTGCGAGGCGGTCTCCACGACCCCGACGGCCACGACGGCGCCGGGCCAATCCGCAAGGCGCTCGGCGACCTCGGCCACGCCCGGATCGCCGACATTCGCGACGAGCGTCACCTCCGTGCCGGCGGCCCGGATCCAGGCCTCGAAGGTCGCCAGGACGGCAGCACGATCGGCGAAGACGTCGGGGTGGTCCCACTCGGCGCTGGTGAGGACGATGATCGAGGGCCGGTAGGCGTCGAAGTTGCCGGCGTACTCGTCCGCCTCCACTACGAAGGTCGCGCCGTCGCCGATCCGGGCGGTCGCCGGCTCGCCACCCGTGAGGGCTCGCGGCATGAGCGCGCCGACGAAGGCCGACGGATCGGCTCCGGCGGCCGCCAGGACGTGGGTCAGCCATCCCGCGCTCGTGCTCTTGCCGTGGGTACCGGCGACGGCGACAAGGCGCCGTCCGACGGCCGCGTCGGCGATGAGCTGCTGCCACGGCTCCAGCGGGATGCCGGCAGCCCGCGCGGCGCCGAGCTCGGGATGAGCCGGGGCGACGGCCGTCAGGGCCTTCGAGACGGCCAAGCGGTCCGGTCTCGGCTCGGACGTGACGTGGGCGGCCGCGTGGCCGGCGACGACCACGATGCCCGCGGCCGCGAGCGCGGTCGAGTACGGCGATTCACCGCCGGCATCACAACCCGTGACGGTCGCGCCCGCCGCGGCGGCCAGGAGCGCGGCGGCCGACGCACCGGCACCACCGACACCGACGACGTGGATCCGCTCCCCGGGCTCGATCCGGCGGCCCGGGCGGACGTCCGCCAGGCCGACTCCGATGTCGGCCGCGCTCCTCGTCACCCGCCCGCCCCGGCCGTCCGAGCCCCGGCATCTCCGGCGGCCGGCGCCTCGGCCCGCTCGACGAGCCACTCGAGGACCGCGCGAACGCTCTCGCGGCGGTTCGACGCCCGGTCGCCGGACCATGCGAACCGGCGGACCTCCACGGACCCGCCATCCGCCAGGCCGACGTAGGTCAGGCCGACCGGCTTTTCGGGCGACCCGCCGTCCGGGCCCGCGACACCCGTCACCGAGGCGGCCAGGTCCGCGTCCAGGCGCGTCCGGGCGCCGACCGCCATCGCCCGCGCAACCTGGGCGCTCACCGCGCCATGGGCGGCCACGGTCGCAGGCGGCACGTCGAGCAGGGCGATCTTCGCCCCGTCGGCGTACGAGACGATGCCGCCCTGGAAGTAGCCCGAGGAGCCCGGAACCTCGGTGATGGTCGAGGCCACGAGGCCGCCGGTGCACGACTCCGCCACGGCGATTCGCAGGTGCCGGCCGAGGCAGACGCCCTGCAGCCGCTCGGCCAGCGCCAGGAGCTCCTCGTCAGCCATCGGCGCTCAGCGGTGCTGCGTCAGCTCGGGAGCCGCCGGTGGCTGGAAGAGCCACGTCTCGGGCGTGCCCGACTTGCCGAGCGCCCCCAGCGTCACCCCGTTGAGGGTGAAGTTGGTGTAGCCCGAGGAGCCGGTCCGGACCTCGACCGACGTCTTGCCGGTGAACGTCAGCGTCCGACCGTTCGAGAAGACCCGTCCGCTCGATGGCGTGGACGGGTCGAGCGCGCCGTCGACCCAGACCTTGAGCCAGGCGTCACCGCCGGTGATCGTGACGACGAGGTTGACGCCCGTGTAGGCGACCGTGACGCGGCGCGTCAGGGCGGCCGTCTTGCCCTCGGAGGACGTCGCCGTGATCGTGATCGACCAGCGGCCCTGGGTCAGCTCGAGGGGCGTGCTGAATGACCCGTCGTCGGCGACCTTGACCACCGTCGTGTTCGGTGGGGCGCCGCTCGGCAGCGGCGTGGCCCCCGGCGCGAGGGACGGCGTCGCCGCGGGCGTCGCCGCGGGCGCCGGGGTCACGTCGACGGTCGACCCCGGGGGGCCGAGGTACGTCGCGGCCACGGTCACCTCCTTCGCGTTCATCGTGGTGCCCTCGACCGGGATCGCCCCGTTCTCGAAGGTCGTCCCGTCCTGGGGCTGGCTCACGGTCAGGGTCGGTGCCTGGATGACGAGGTACGGGACCTTGATGATCACCTTCTGGGGCGTCTCGGTCGGCTTGCCAGTCTCCGGGTCGACCGCGTCGATGTCGAACTGGTTGGTGCCGCGACGAAGGTCGACCTGGACGCTCCACGTGCCGTTCGAGAGGGCGGTGACCCGGAACGGCTGGGCCGAGCCCGGGACGGCCACGGTCACGGTGGCCCCCGGCGTCGCGGTTCCAGCGAGGCGGAAGGAGGTGGCGGAGTCCTCCACGTCGATCACCGCGCTCGTCGGATTCGTCACCGCGAGCGTCGGTGGCTTGGCGAAGCGGAGGAGCTGGACGGCCAGGTAGACGCCGAACAGGATGACGCCGAACGTCATGAGGGCCGCCACCACCACCGAGGGCGAGAAGGCCAGCGGCCGGGGCGGATCCACGATCGTCCGGGGCGCCACGACGGCCGGCTCGCTCGGGCCCTGGTCGCCTCGCTCGCGGCGCCACTGGCGGAGGACGTCCTCCGGATCGAGGCCGAGATAGACCGCGTAGTTGCGCAGGAAGCCCTTGGTGTAGACCGCGCCCGGGAGCTCCCGATAGTCCCCGCGCTCGAGGGCGGCGAGGTAGCGGGACCGGATCTTCGTGTCGCGCTCGGCGCGGAAGAGATCCACGCCCTTGCGCTCCCGGGCGGCCGCGAGCCGGTCGGGCAGCGCCGGGCCCGCCTCGACGTCGGTCGTCGCCCGATCTCCGCCGCGGCCGGTCGCTCGCGTCTCGGCGCTCGAGCGCCGGACGTCGTCGCCCATGACCATTGCCCTCAGTCGTCCCCCGCCAGGTCCTCGCCGGTGTCGCCCGGTTCTTCCCGTCGAAGGACGACCCGGGCATTGGATCCATCGAACGCGCCGATGTAGCCACGCGCCTCCAGCTGGTCGATGATCCGCACCGCCCGGGCATAGCCGACCTTCAGGCGCCGCTGGAGGAGCGATGCCGAAGCCCGATCGTACTCCCGGATGACCCCGACGGCATCCATGAGCAACCGGTCCGCCTCCTCATCGGGCAGGTCCTCGACGTTGCCGGTCGATTCCTCGTCGTTCTCGATGATCGACATGTCGTAGTGGGGATCCTCGATCTGGCCGCGCCAGTGGTCGCAGATCCGGCCGATCTCGACATCGGACACGAAGACGCCCTGGAGGCGCATCGGGCGGGGCAGGTCGGACGGCTGGTAGAGCATGTCGCCGCGGCCGATGAGGTCCTCCGCGCCGGGCGCGTCGAGGATCGTCCGGGAGTCGATCTGGGAGGCCATGGCAAAGGCGATCCGGCTCGGGAAGTTGGCCTTGATGAGGCCGGTCACCACGTTGACCGACGGCCGCTGCGTGGCCAGGACCATGTGAATGCCCGTGGCCCGGGCCTTCTGGGCAAGCCGGACGATGGGATCCTCGACGTTCTTGCCCTCGCGCATCATGAGGTCGGCGAGCTCGTCGATGATGATGACGATGTAGGGCATCCGGTCCTCCGGATCGGCCCGCGTCTCGTTGTAGGCCCGGATGTTGCGGGCCGACGCGCCCGCGAAGCGCCGGTAGCGGCCCTCCATCTCGTTGACCGCCCACTTGAGCGCCGCCTTGGCTCGCTCCGGTTCCGTGATGACCGGGACGAGGAGGTGGGGCAGGCCGTTGTAGGAGGCCAGCTCGACCCGCTTGAGGTCCATGAGGATCATCCGCACGTCGGTCGGCGTGGCGTTGCACAGCACGCTCGTGATCAGGGCGTTGACCATGACGCTCTTGCCTGAGCCCGTGGCCCCGGCGATGAGGAGGTGGGGCATCTTCGCGAGGTCCACCGCCTGCGCCCGGCCGGCGACATCGCGGCCGAGGGCGAAG
Organism: Chloroflexota bacterium; assembly: GCA_016200675.1. Lineage (GTDB taxonomy): Bacteria > Chloroflexota > Limnocylindria > Limnocylindrales > CSP1-4 > UBA5189. Next base: position 4,933 of record JACQEH010000257.1, read on the forward strand.
GTCAGGCGCGAGGTGCTTGTGCCGGCGAAGTCGACCGACTCGAGGATCCCGCGGAGGGCCACGATGTTGAAGTCCTGGTTCGGCACCTCGATGCCGACCGCGCTCTTGCCCGGGATCGGCGCCTCGATGCGCAGCGAACGAGCCGCGAGGGCCATGGCCAGGTCGTCGGCGAGTCCCTCGATCCGGCTGACCTTGATGTTGGCCGCCGGCTGGACCTCGTACTGGGTCACGACGGGGCCGGCGTTACGGCCGACGATCGTCGCCGGGATCTCGAAGCTCGCGAGCTTCCGGGTGATGATCTCCTCGTTACGCCGATGGAGGGCGTCCTCGTTGCCCGGACTGAGTGGCTCGATGACCGCGTCGAGGAGGTCGAGGGGCGGGAGGGTGTACTCACGGCGCTCGCGGGTCGGCGGCGAGTCGGAGGCGTCCGTGATGTCGTCCGGATCCCGGGCGGGGCGGTTGGGGGCAGCGGCGGGCGGCCCGCCGTTGCCGTTGCGGGCCGGGGCGAACGTCGCCGAGGTCGGCATCATCGAAGGCACCGCCGAGGGAATCCGGCTCGGCTCGTCCTCGCCCCAGATGCCGGTCTGGCCGGCCGAGGCTGCCCCCGAGACGGCGGTCCGTCCAACGCGACCCGGACGACCGCTTCCGGCCTCCGTGCCGGCGGACGATCGCCCACCAGCACGGGGCGGCGCATCCGGCAGCGGGTGGGCATCGCGGCGGACCGAGGCCGCGGCGGTCGTGCCCAGCCACCGGGCGAGGCTGGTCCCGGGCCTGACGAGCTCGCGGAGCGGCAGGTTGAAGGCGAGCATCAGGCCGACGGCCGCGACCGCCACGAGCAGCACGAAGGCGCCGGGCCGCGTCAGGGGCGAGACCAGGAGGTCGGCGAGGAACCTCCCGACTCGGCCGCCGCCCCACCAGCCCGTGACCTGAACGGCGCCGAGCATCCCGATGTAGGCGACGATGATCCCGACGACGGTGGTGCCCCAGCCCGACGACGGCTGCTTGCCGGGCCCCCACTCGATGTACCAGCCGCCGCCCAGGAGGAGGAACGGGAGCAGCCAGCGGAGGGCTCCGAACCACGGCCCGACGGATCCGATCCACCAGTCGGTGAGCCGACCCTGGCCGGGCAGGAGCAGCGCGATGAGGGTCACGATGCCGAGGACGAGGAGGACGATCCCGATGAACGAGCGGGCGACCTCGGGCCCCACCGCCGGCAGGTTGACCCGAGGCAGGGTCAGGCCGGAACGGCGACGCGTCCGGCGCGGCGACGATCGGCGGCGGGTGGCCACCCTCAGACCTCGACCACGACCGGGAAGACCATCGGCCGGCGCTTCGTCTGCTCGTACAGGTAGCGCGAGACGCCGTCCTTGATCTGGGACTTGAGGAGGGCGATCTCGCTGATGTGGTCGCCGGGGTTCTGGATCGAGGCGATGACCCGGTCGACGGCGGCCTCGACCACGCGGTCGTGCTCGGCGCCGTGGACGAAGCCGCGGGTGATGATCTCGGGCCGGCCCAGGACGTTGCCGGTCTGCTTGTCCACGGTGACCACGATCATGAACATGCCGTCGTTGGCGAGGGCCCGCCGATCGCGGAGGATGACGTCCCCGACCTCGCCCACGGAAAGGCCGTCGACAAAGACGTAGCCCGCCGGCACCTGGGCGGCCCGCCGGGCGCTGCCGTCGGCCAGGAACTCGATCGGCTGGCCGTTCTCGATGATGAAGACGTTCTCCGGCGCGACCCCGGTCTCGATCGCGAGGCGACCGTGCTGGACCTGCATCCGGAACTCGCCGTGGATCGGGATGAAGTGCTTCGGCTTGGTGAGGCCGAGCATGAGCTTCAGCTCTTCCTGGCTGGCGTGGCCCGAGACGTGGGCCCGTTTGATGGTGTGGTAGTAGACGTTGGCGCCGGCCTTGAAGAGGTTGTCGATCGTCCGGCTGACGTACTCCTCGTTGCCGGGGATCGGGCTGGCGCTGACGATGACCGTATCGCCCGGCTTGATCTCGACGAATCGATGGTCGCGGTTCGCCATCCGGGCCAGACCGGCCATCGGCTCGCCCTGGGCGCCCGTGGTGCAGATGACGAGCTTGCCGTCGGGCACGTCGTTGAGGCGGTCCTTGCCGACGATCCGCCCGGCGTCGTACTTCAGGTAGCCGAGGTCCGAGGCGATCCGGAAGTTCTGCTCCATCGAGCGGCCGATGACCGTGACCTGGCGATCGAAGGTCGCCGCGGCGTCGAGGACCTGCTGGACCCGGGCGATGTTGCTGGCGAAGGTCGCCACGATGACCCGGCCGTCCAGCGGCTCCATGATCTCGCGGAAGGCTTCGCCGACCGTTCGCTCCGAGGGCGTGTAGCCGGGGTTCTCGGCGCGCGTGGAGTCGGACAGGAGGCAGATCACGCCCTCCTCGCCGAGCTTGGCCAGGGTGTGGAAGTCGGACAGCTTGCCGTCCACCGGGGTGTGGTCGAACTTGAAGTCGCCGGTGTGGACGACGACGCCGACCGGCGTCCGCAGGGCGATGCCCATCGCGTCCGGGATCGAGTGGCCGATCCGGAACGGGATGGCCGTGAACGGCCCGATCTGGAGCTCGTCTCCCGGCTCGAGCGACACGAGCGGGTTGTTGTGGAGCTTGTGCTCCTTGACCTTGTTGCCGAGGAGGCCCCGGGCTAGGGTAGAGGCGTAGACCGGCACGCCCGGGAACTCGGGGAGGATGTAGGGCAGGCCGCCGACGTGGTCCTCGTGGGCATGGGTGATGAGGAACGCCCTGACGTTGGCGCGGCGCTCCTTGAGGTAGGTGATGTCGGGCACGACGAGGTCGATGCCGAACATCTCCTCGTCGGGGAACATGAGCCCGCAGTCGATGACGACGATGTCGTCGCCGTACTCGAAGACGTACATGTTCTTGCCGATCTCCCCCACCCCGCCGAGCGGGATGATGCGGAGCGGCGTCTCTGTTGGCTGTGGCTGGTTGCGTTTGGGCATGCGGTTGGTTCCGATCAGAAGAGGGTCGGCGCACCGTGCGCCGAGTCGGTGGACGTAGGTTCGATGAAGGCCCCGGGCTGCGGGGCGTCGGGCGGCGTGGCGGGCGTGGTGGCCGCGCGGCGGCGCCGGGCCTCGAGGAGGGCGGCGGGGATCCCGGCCGCATCGTCGTAGCTCTGGCGCTCGACGTCGGGAGACCGTAGGGCCGCGGCCGGGTGGTACATGGCGTAGACCATCGCCGATCCGGCACCGGTCGAGGGGTCGACCGGATGGAGCGTCCCATGGCTCTGGCCGATCCGGGCGCCGGGGATGAAGCGGCCCATGGAATGCCGGCCCAGCGTCACGACCAGCGCCGGGTCGATGACGGCCAGCTGGCGCTCGAGGTAGGGCAGACAGGCGGCGATCTCGTCCGGCTCGGGATCGCGGTTGTCGGGCGGGCGGCACTTCACGACGTTCGTGATGAAGACCTCCTCGCGCCGCCAGCCGATGGTGGCGAGGAAGCGGACGAGAAGGTCGCCGGCGCGGCCGACGAACGGCCGGCCAGCCCGGTCCTCGTTCATGCCGGGTCCCTCGCCCACGAAGACGACTTCGGTGTCGGGATGGCCCTCGCCGGGGACGGCCTTCGTCCGGCCGGCGTGGAGCCGGCAGCGGGTACAGGCACTGACCTCGGCGGCGATGGCCTCGAGCGCCTCCCGGCGCGAGGCGGAGGTCACGCCGAGGCCTCGACCGGTGCCGTCCGTCGGGCGGCCGCGGCCACCCAGTCCCGTTCGACGAGCACCTCCGCGATCTCCACGGCATTTGTCGCCGCGCCCTTGCGGAGGTTGTCCGAGACGACCCAGAAGGCGAGGCCCCGACCGTCGCCGATCGACGGATCCTGGCGCACCCGACCGACGAAGATCTCGTCCTTGCCGGCCGCCGAACTGGCCAGCGGGTAGTCGTGGCGGCCAGGATCGTCCTGGACGACGACACCGGCCACGGCGCCGAAGAGCGTCCGGGCCTGATCCGGGCTCAGCGGTCGTGTCGTCTCGACGTGGACCGCTTCCGAGTGGCTGACGAAGACCGGGATCCGGACCGCCGTGCAGGAGATCCGCAGGTCGGGCAGGTGGAGGATCCTGCGGCTCTCGGTGACGACCTTCCACTCCTCCTTCGTGTAGCCGTTGTCTAGGAAGACGTCGATCTCAGGCAGTGCGTTGAAGGCGATCGGGTGGGGATAGACGCTGGCCGTCTTGGGCTCGCCGGCCACGTGGGCCCGGATCTGGCCCTCCAGCTCGGCGATGGCATCCGCGCCGGTTCCCGACACGGACTGGTAGGTATCCACGACGACGCGCTCGATGCCCACGCTGTCACGGATGGCCATGAGCACGGGCACCAGCTGCATCGTCGAGCAGTTCGGGTTGGCGATGATTCCCTCATGCCAGCCCAGGTCTTCCGGGTTCACCTGG
>JACQEH010000262.1 GCA_016200675.1 Chloroflexota bacterium
CCTGGACGGTCCCGGCCATCCGGGCCAGGAGGGCCGGATGGCGGTTCATCACGTTGGTCACGAACGTCCCCAGCCCGATCCGCTCGGTCGCCCCGGCCACCGCGGAGAGCATCGTCCACTGCTCGACGTCGGGGACGGTCCGATCGCCACGACCGACGAAGTGGTCCCAGCACCACACCGACTGGTAGCCCGCCGCGTCCAGGCGGACGGCACTCTCGAGCCACCAGCGCGGGGTCGCGCCGATGGCGCCGATCGCGACGCCGATCCGCGGCCCACCGCCGTCCACCTAGAGGCCAGTCTCGAAGAGCCGGATGTCGTCGCGGCTCATGGCCTGGCCGTCGCCTCGGGTCGGCCCCAGCGCCGACCGCGCCCCCAGCGCGTCGAGATCGGACGGGAACCGCCCGATCAGGTCCAGGACCACCTTCTGGATGCGGTCGGCGTTCTGGGCGAAGACCTCGAGGACGCTCACGGCATCCACGGCCTCGGTTCCCTCGAGGACGCCGGCGTCGTAGTCCGTGATGAGCGAGATGTTCACGACCGCCATCCCGAGCTCGCGGCACAGCCACGCCTCGGGGTACTGGGTCATGTTGATGACCTCCCAGCCGGCATCGGCGAACCACGTCGATTCGGCCTTCGTCGAGAAGCGCGGACCCTCGATGACGACCACCGTGCCCCGCTCGTGGACCGTGATGCCGTGGTCGCGGATCGTCTCGATCGCCAGCCGTCGCAGCGTCGGGTCGTACGTCTCCGCGGACGACAGGTGGGTGACGATCGGCCCGTCGAAGAACGTGTGCGGCCGGCCCGAGGTCCGGTCCACGAACTGGTCGCAGACCACGAAGTCGCCGGGCTTCACCCCGATGGCGAGGGAGCCGGCCGCGCACGGCGAGATCACGGCCTTCACCCCGAGCGAGCGCATCGCCCAGACGTTGGCCCGGTAGTTGATCCGGTGCGGCGGGATCGTGTGGCGCCGGCCGTGGCGCGGCAGGAACGCGACGCGGCGCCCACCGACCGTGGCGAGGAAGAAGCTGTCCGACGGCGCGCCGTAGGGGGTGTCGACCTTGACCTCGCGGACGTCCTCGAGGAGCGAGTAGAAGCCCGATCCACCGAACACGCCGATCTCCGCCGGGTCTGTCACGCCATCCTCCGAGCGACTCGTTCCGGGCCGGCGCGGGTGCGCCCGATGGACCCGTGGAGCGGGGCCGATTGTAGTCGCGCGCGACGCCGGGCCTGGTCTACGATGGCCGCGCGCCCCTGCGCGGAGGAGCCATGACGACACCCACGGACCAGCCCCGGACGGGCGACACGGTCCGGACGATCGACGAGAAGGCGCAGGCCCTCGGGCGGGAAGCCGAGGCCGCCGCCAACCGCTTCGCGACCAACCCGGCGGTTCGCGACGCGGCCGACACCGCCGGCCGCCTGTGGGGCGCGATCCTCCTGGCCGCCGGCCTCTGGCTGTTCGCGGCCATCACCCTCCGACTCGACCTCCCGAACGTGGCCTGGGCCGACGTCTGGCCGGTGATCCTCATCGTCTTCGGGGGCATCATCGTCCTCCGCGGCGCAACCCGACGCCCTTGACGCCATCCGGGACTCCCCATCCCTCCGGCGACGCGACGGGCCGGGTGTCCCTGGAGCTGGCCGACTGGCGACGACGCGTCGCCGAGCTCTACGTCGCGGTGCGGGAGCGCGCGGTCGCGGATCCCGAGGCCGCGTGGAATCTGTGGCGCGCGACCCGGGAGGGGATATACCGGGACCATCCCCAGTCGCCGGTGCCACCCGAGCTGCGGCCGGCATTCCGGGCGGTCCATTGGCCGTACGACCCTGCCTGGCGTTTCGAGGTCACCATCCGGACTGCGGCGGCTCCGGCCTCCGACGAGCCCGGGTCGGGGCTCGGGTCCGGGCTCGGGTCGGGGCTCGGGTCGGGGCTCGGGTCGGGGCTCGGGTCCGGGCTCGGGTCGGGGCTCGGGTCGGGAATCGCGCTGCAGCTGCCGATGAGCACGGGCGACGCCCTGTCCTTCAGCCGGCTCGGCGAGGTCTCGCTGCCGCTCCCCGACCGCGGCCGGACGCTGACGGTCTACTGGATGGCGGGCTACGCCGGCGGCCTGTTCCTGCCCTTCCGGGACGCGACCAATGGCGCGGCGACCTACGGTGCGGGGCGCTACCTGCTCGACACCGCCAAGGGCGCGGACCTCGGCGGCGACGTGGCCGCCGGGCGCCTGCTCCTCGACTTCAACTTCGCCTTTCATCCTTCCTGCGCCTTCAACCCGCGCTGGTCGTGCCCGCTGGCCCCGCCCGAGAATTGCCTCGACCTGCCCGTGGAGGCCGGCGAGCGGCTCCGGTGAGGATCCGCCAGGCGACGCTCGGGGACGCGGCGCGCATCGCGGAGATTCGGGTCACCGCCTGGCGGGCGACGTACACCGGCATCGTGCCGGAGTCGATCCTCGACGCCCTCGACGTCGCCCGCAACGCCGCGTGGCTCACCCGCCGCCTCGAGGACCCCGGAACGACCGCCACGCTCGTCGCCGAGGAGGGCGGGGCGGTGGTCGGCTACGTCCTCCTCTCGCCCGCCCACGACCCCGACGCCGATGGCCTCGGCGAGGTGGAGGCCATCTACCTCGACCCGTCGGCGACGGGGCGCGGCCTCGGCCGGGCACTCCTCGGGGCCGCCATCGCCCGGCTGGTCGAGGCCGGGCACCCGGCCGTCGTGCTGTGGGTCCTGACGGACAACGGACCGGCCCGACGCTTCTACGAGCGGGAAGGCTTCGTGCTCGACGGGACCGCCCGGATGCTGGACTTCGATGGCACGCCGATCGAGGAGGTCCGCTACCGGCGATCGATCGCCTGAAGGCACTACCATCGGACCATGCCAGGCGAGAGCGTCGCGGACGTGACCATCCCGGAGCGCGTCCGCGAGTTCATCGCCGCGCCGCGGATCGTCACGATCGGGACCACGGGCGCCGACGGCGCACCCCACCAGGCGGTCGCCTGGTATCGGCTCGAGCCCGACGACCGGATCCTCCTGAACAGCCGCTACCCGCGCCGCTGGCCGGCCGACCTGCAGCGCGACCAGCGGGTCTCCCTGGCCATCCCCGACGGCGGCGACCTCATGCGCTGGGTCGGCCTCGGCGGGGTCGTCGAGACGATCGTCGAGGACGTCGTCCGCGCCCGCGAGGACATCTGCGAGCTGGCCGTGCGCTACGACGACGCGGCGCCCGAGCGGCTCGCCGAGTTCCGATCGCAGCCCCGGATCTCCTTCCGAATCCGGATCACCTCGGTCCACGACCACCTGGGTGACGACTGATGACGGGCGTCGGCTGATGGCGCGGGCCGGGCGATGACGCACCACGATTCCGCCCGGTTGGGGCCTACGGCGATCCGCTTCGGAGCGCAGCTGTGGGTCCAGTCGACGAGCTGGCCGGGCCTGCGTGACGCCGCCCTGGCAGCCGAGGCGGCCGGCTGGGACTCCGTCTGGACGTGGGATCACGTCCTGGCGATCTTCGGCCCCTGGGAGCAGCCCATCCTCGAGGGCTGGTCAACCCTGGCAGCCCTCGGATCGGTCACGCGCCGCGTCCGGCTCGGCCTGATGGTCGGGGCCAACACCTTCCGGAACCCGGGCCTGACGGCCAAGCTGGCGACGACCCTCGACCACGTGTCGGGCGGTCGGGCCGTCCTCGGGATCGGCGGCGCCTGGTTCGAGCGCGAGCACGACGCCTTCGGGATCCCGTTCGGGGCCGGCTTCGGGGAGCGCCTCGACCGTCTCGACGAGGCGGTCATGCTCATTCGCCGGCTCCTCGATGGCGAGCGCTTCTCCCATGACGGCCGCTTCTACGCCTTCCACGATGCCATTTGCGAGCCGCGGACCGTCCAGGCCCGCCTGCCGATCCTCGTGGGCGGATCCGGTCCGAAGAAGACGCTTCGGACCGTCGCCCTGCGGGCCGACGGCTGGAACACGTCGGGGGACGTCGAGGAGGTCCGCGGCAAGCTGGCCAATCTCCAGGGCCACTGCGACGCCGTCGGGCGCGACCTGTCGGCGATCGAGCTGACCGTCAGCTTCCCGATCATCCTGCGGGACCGCCGGGTCGCTGCCGAAGCCGCGTGGGCCGGCCTCATGGCCCACAACGAGAGCCCGAACGCCGGCGACGTGCCGCACCTCCTCGGTTCGCCGGCCGAGGTCGCCGAGGACCTCCGGCCGTTCGTCGAGATGGGCTTCCGGACCGTCATCGTCAGGATGCCGGCGCCCCACGATCTCGAGACGATCGCGAGGATGCCCGAGGTCGGTGAGCTCCTCGCCGGTGGCTGAGCGGCCACTGGAGCACGTCGTCGAGCTGGCGGGCGGCGTCGGCGGGGCGCGCCTGGCCCACGGCATCCAGGCCCACCTCGGGGCCGGCCTGACCGTCGTCGTGAACACCGGCGACGACCTCGAGCGCCACGGGCTGCTCGTCTGCCCGGACCACGACACGGTCCTCTACACCCTGGCCGGGCTCGACAACCGGGCGCTGGGCTGGGGGCTCGAGGGCGAGACCTTTGCCAACGCGGCGATGCTGGCGGGCTACGGCGAGGAGACGTGGTTCCGGCTCGGTGATCGGGACCTGGCCACCCACATCGTCCGGACGCGGCGCGTCCGCGAGGGCCAGCGCCTGACCGACGTCGCGCGCCATCTCGGGGCCTCGCTCGGGGTCGCGGCCCGCATCCTGCCGATGACGGAGAACGCCGTCCGCACCAAGATCCGGACTGACGACGGCTGGCTCGACTTCCAGACCTACTTCGTCAGGCTCCACCAGGCGCCCGAGGTCCGCGAGCTGCGCTACGACGGGCTGGCGGAGGCCACGGCGACGCCCGAGGTCGAGGCCGCGCTCGCCGCGGCCGAGGCCATCGTCGTGGCGCCCTCGAACCCGTTCCTGTCGCTCGCGCCGATCCTCGGCGTGGCGGGGATCCGGGCCGGGATCGACGCCGCCCGGGCCCGTGGCGTCCCGGTGGCCGCGATCTCGGGGATCATCGGCGGGCGGGCCGTCAAGGGTCCCGCCGATCGCATCCTCGTCTCGCTCGGCCACGAGGCATCGGCCCTGGGGGTCGCCCGCATCCATGCGCCGTGGATCGACCTGTTCGTCATCGACACGGTCGACGCCGCCCTCGCGCCGGCCATCCGCGAGCTCGGCCTCGATGTCCTCGTGGCCGACACCCTGATGGACACCGACGAGGCGCGGGCCCGGGTGGCCGGAACCGTTTTGGAGGCCGTCACTGCGCTCCGGCGCTAGCATCGCCTGCAGGTCACCCCTCTATCGCCGCTTGACATAGGAGCATCCCATGCACCATGCCCCGGCGGTTCCCGCGCGTGCCTGACACCCGCGAGGATGTTCGCGGCCGGTACGCCGCCGGCATGCCGCTGCCCGATTCCACCGTCCGCCTCCTGGAGCGGATGCCGAAGGCAGAGCTGCACCTCCATCTCGACGGCTCGCTCCGCATCGACACGGCCATCGAGATCGCCCGCAGCCGCGGCGTCGACGCGCCCCTGACATGGCACGGGATGAGCGGCGTCCTCGTGGGGCCGCCGCGATCGGCCGACCAGGCGGCCCTCCTCGGCGCCTTCGACCTGCCGATCGCCCTCATGCAGGACGCCGAGGCCCTCGAGCGGATCACCGCCGAGCTGGTCGAGGACAAGGCCGCCGACAACGTCCGCTACGTCGAGATCCGCTGGGATCCCCTTCTCCACGTGGGGGGCGGCCTGCCGCTGGCCGAAGGCATCGAGGCCGTCGTCGCGGGGGCAGAGCGGGCCGCTCGAGCCACCGGGACGGCCGTGCGCCTCACCTGCACCGCAATCCGCTCGCACGAGCCCGAGGCGAACGCCAGGCTGGCGGAGACGGCGGCGCGGTTCCGGGACCGCGGCCTCTCGGGCTGGGACTACGCCGGCCAGGAGGCGCGATATCCGGACCCCCGCGTGGCCAGACGGGCGTTCGACGCCGCGCGGGCCGGCGGCCTGCACATCACCCTCCACGCCGGCGAATGGGGCGGAGCCCCCCAGGTCCGGCGAGCGCTGGAGATGGACCCGGAGCGGATCGCCCACGGACCGGGCACGGCCGATGACGCGGCGCTCATGGCCGAGCTCCGGACCCGGGGGATCTGCCTCGACCTGTGCCCGACCTCGAACGCCCAGGCGATGATCGTGCCCTCGGTGGCCGCCCATCCGCTGGCCCGCCTCCACCGGGCCGGGGTGCCCGTGACCCTGAGCACGGACGACCTCACGGTCAGTGACCTGACGCTGTCCGAGGAGTACCGGAACGTCGTCGAGCGGACCGGCCTGACCCTCCCCGAGCTGTGGGCGATCGACCGCTTCGCCCTCGACGTCGCCTTCGCCGAGGAGGCCACGCTCGCCCCGCTCCGGGCGCAGTTCGCGGCCTGGGGAGCCGGGATCCACGAGCTGACCGCAGAGTGAATGGCCGCCGGCGCGGCTGGGGCGGACGACCCGAGACCCAGGCCTGGCTCGGGCGCGCCACCGAGACCCTGGAGCGAGGGGGCGCGAAGCCGATCCTCGTCCAGCTTCGCCGCCTCGCGGAGCGGACGCCGGCGGGCTCGACGTCGAAGGCCGCCCAGGCCGCACCATCTGCGCCGGCGGCCGAAGCCGAGCAGGCGACGTAGGAGCGGCGGCGGCCTACCGCGCGAGGTCCCGGAGCACGGCGGCAAGTTCCGTCGCATCGGCCGCGAGGGCCGTCGGTCGCAACTCCGGCGGGAGCGCTTCCGCGTCTGCCCGGGTGGAGACCCCGGTGAGCATCAGGACGCTCCGTGCCCCAACCGCGCGGGCGGCCGCGACGTCGGTCCCGAGGCCGTCACCGATGACGATGGCGTCGCTCGCCCTGACCCCGACCGCCCGCGCGGCCGCGTCGAGGAGGAGCGGCTCGGGCTTGCCGATGACGACCGGCTCGCGGCCCGAGGCGACCGCGACCGCGGCGACGACGCTCCCCGCCCCCGGCCGCAGGCCGCGCTCCGTGGGATACGTCGGATCGCGGTTGGTGGCGATGAACCGGGCTCCGGCGCGGATGCAGTCGGTGGCCGCGGCGATGCGGAGATAGGTGAGCTGGGGGTCGAGGCCCACGACGACCGCATCCGGGTTGCCCGCCGCCGCCCAGCCACCGAGGCCCTCCTTGCCCATCCGCTCGGCGACATGGGCGGCCGCGATGACCTCGAGCCCGACGTCCCGCAGCTCCCGGTCCAGCCCCGACGCCCCGACCGTCAGGACGCGCTGCACTGCCGGCTCGCGTTCGCGGAGGTAGAGCGCCGTCGCGCGCGGCGCACTGACCACCCGATCGGCGGTCACCGGCGCGCCCATGCCCGCCAGCCGGCTGACGTAGTCGGCCCGGTAGTGCATCGAGTTGTTGGTGACGTAGACGACGTCGTCGCCGGCCGCCACGCGTTGGGCGAGGAGCTCGGCGACCCCCGGTACGGGATCCTGGCCGCGGTAGACGACGCCATCGAGGTCGACGAGGAGGAGCATTGCCCTCGATCGTAGCCGTTGGCAGCCGGTAGCATGGGCCGATGCCATCCGAGCGCCGCACCGTTCAGGTCCCCGGGGGCCGCCTCCACGTCGCCATCGACGGCGACGGACCGTCGGTCGTCCTGGTCCACGCCGGCATCGTCGACTCGCGATCCTGGGATCCGCTGGTGCCCTTCCTCGTGGCGGCGGGCTACCGGGCCATCCGCTACGACGTCCGCGGCTACGGCCGATCGACGACCGACGAGGTCGCCTTCTCCAACCGCCACGACCTGCGGGCGGTCCTTGACGATGCCGGCGTCGTCCGGGCGGCGATGGTCGGCAACTCGCGGGGCGCCATGATCTGCCTCGACACGATCATCGAGACCCCGGAGCGGGCCGTCGCCTTCGCCTGGGTCGGCGGCGGCATCGGCGGCTACGACGTCGAGCCGGAACCGTTCGAGGCGGCCATCTACGAGCGGGCCGACGCCCTCATGGAGGCGAAGGACCTCGACGGCCTGGCCGACCTCGAAGTTGAGCTCTGGGTCGACGGCGCGCAGCAGCTTCCCGGCCGGGCGCCGGCCTGGATCCGCGACGCGGTCCGGGAGATGGACCGGCCTCTCCTCCAGCCCGATCGCGTCATGGGCCGGCCGATCCCCCTCGAGCCACCCGCGAACGGGCGGCTCGGGGAGATCCGGATCCCCGTGCTCGCGGTCGTCGGCGGCCTCGACACCAGCGCCACCCGGGCGGCCGCCGTGCGCCTCGAGGCCGCGGTCCCGGGAGCGCGGCGGGTGGTGCTCCCCGATGTCGCCCACATGGTCGGGATGGAGGCCCCTGATCGCCTCGCGGCCCTCATCGTCGACCTCCTCCAGCCACTCGGCAGCTGGGCGTGAGCAAGGGTCGCGGACGGGGCGCCATGCCCGGGTCGCGGGCGCCGTCGTCGCGGCCTCGTCCGTCCACGCCGGCCGGTCCCCCGCCGGGCACGGCCGCGAGCTCCGATCCGCTGGCCGGCATCGAGCGGGTCTTCATCGACGGTTCGAACCTCCTGTACGCGCTCGCCCGAGGCTCGGGAACGCGGCGCCAGGGCGGCGTCCCTCGCGGGCCGGAGGGCGGTCCCGGCGGCGGTCCCGGCGGCCTCGCCCGGGCCGGCGCCGTCGCCCCGGCCGGCGCCGTGATCGGCCGGCTCCGGGCCGCCTTCCCGCCGTCCGTGCTCGTGGACCTCGTCTTCGACGGCCCGGCGGCGGGTGGCATCAAGGGCCGCCTGGCCACGGGACTGCGGGTCTCGTACTCGGGCCGGGCGACCGCCGACAGCGTGATCTTCGAGGGGGTCGCCGCCCAGCTCGCCGCGGACGGCCCGGCCGGCACGTGGGGGATCCTGGTCGTCACCGACGACCGCGGCCTTCGGGACGTCGTCGCCGCCAAGGGTGCCCGAACGGCCGGCACGGCCTGGCTTGCGGGCCGGATCGGGCGGATCGGAGAAGAGCCGTCCGGCGGCGGACCGGGCGGGAACCGGGGCTCCACCGGAAGCACGGGGGCCCGTCGTGGAACGCCACTCCCGCCTCGCCCCAGGGCCGGCACGACGATCGGCCATCGACGGCCGCTGCTGTCGCCGGACGCGGCGGACCGCGACTAGCCTCGGCTGCTAGGATTTCGCCGTGATCGAGACCCTCCAGCAGGCCTGGCACGCGTTCCTCCAGGCGATCTCCGGGATCGTCATCCCGGACTGGGGAGCCCTCGTCGGGCTGATGCCGATCTTCCTGCTCATCGGCGTGGTCGGGCCGATCGTCTCGCTCCTGCTGCTGGGCTGGTTCCTCTACGTCGTGCGTGCACCGCGCGCAAAGCTGGGCGTCGTCGAGGGCCCCGTGCCGGCGGCGATCGAGGCCGGTCGGCCCGTCTACCCGCCGGGCGAGCCCTACTGCCCGTTCGACCAGCTCGTCTACCCGTCGGGCGCCACGCGCTGCGACGTCTGCCGTCGCGACCTCCTCGTCCGCTGCCCGAAGTGCGCGGCGGGCCGGAGCGCGAGCGTCGACACGTGCGGCAACTGCGGCCTCGTCCTGCGGATCGCGAATCGTGCCCGGGCCCTGTCACCGGCCGGTCCCCCGCCGGGCGGCGCCGCCGCGGCCTGAGGCGCCGACCGCCACCCATCTCGCCAGCCACTTCTCGCGCGTTCCCCGCGTCCCGGAGGGACCCATGGCCTCGGTCGCGCAGCTCCTCTTCACGATCGGCACCTTCGTCCTGGCGATCGCCTTCGCCGCCCACGTCGGCCATGCCGTGCTGCTCGCCAACGGCCGCCCGACCGCCGCGGCGCCCGGTTCGCTGGCGCCGCGACCCGCGCAGGCCGCCTGGGCCGGGGTCGCGACGGGCTCCTTCGTCGATGGCCGGACGGCCGCGGCGTCGCCGACCCCCCGGACGTTCGCCTCGGGCAGCGCCCTGTCGGGCGCGTCGCGCTGGCTGGGCATCGCGGCCTTCGGGCTCCTCGGCACCTCGTTGCTCCTGCGGGCGCTCCTCGTCGGCCGCGGCCCGTGGGGCAACCTCTTCGAGTTCTCGGTCGCCTTCGCGACCTCGATCGTCGGTGGCTACCTCGTCCTGTCCCGCCGCTACCCCATCAGGTCGATCGGGTTCGTGCCCCTTGGCGTTGCGCTCGGGATCGCCCTGTACGCATCCTCGCTCCGGTCGGACATCGAGCCGCTCGTGCCGGCCCTCCAGAACGCGCCCCTGCTGACCATCCACGTCGGCATGGCGATGCTCAGCTACGGGATCTTCGCCACGTCCTTCGGGGCAGGCGTCGGCTACCTCATCCAGGGCAGGGACGACCGCTTCTCGTGGCTGCCCGGCCAGAAGGTCCTCGACGAGGTCGCCTACCGGGCCGTGATCATCGGCTTCCCGATCTTCGCCACGATGATCATCCTGGGCTCGTGGTGGGCCTCGATCGCCTGGTCGCGCTACTGGGGCTGGGATCCCAAGGAGACCGCGGCCCTCGTCACGTGGCTGATCTACGCCATCTACCTCCATGCCCGCAACCAGCGCTCCTGGGCCGGCCGGCCGGCCGCGCTCCTCCTCGTCATCGGCTTCGGGATGGTCCTGGTCACGTACTCGGGGTCGCTCTGGTTCAGCGGCCTCCACGCCTACAGCGGGCTGTAGTTCCGCCACTCCCCAATGCCGGCGTGCGTTGAGGGCCCGTGACTCCAGACTTCCTGGCCAGATCGACATCCCAGGAGTCTTGGGCAATGAATCTGGAGTCCTGCGCCGCTCGGCCCGAGAACGCAGTGGGCGTGCTCGGAACCGTGCTCGGCGGTCCAGCCTGCCGCTGCGGTGAGGACGCCCCCGCAGGCTCGGCGACCCCGATTCCTTTCCCAAGACTCCACCGGTGTCGATCTGGCGAACTTCCACACCCGGGGGCGGCCCGCAGCGCGACGCTCGGCCCGGGCCGGCCGCGCGAAGCCCTGCGACGACCCACTCGAGGCCCCGCTCGGCCACCTCCCGTCGTGACCATCGGCCCGTGCGCACGAACCGCACCCCGAATATCGTGACCCGGTCATGACCCTCGTCCTCGAGAATCTGGTCAAGCGCTTCGGACCGGTCACGGCCCTCGACGGCATCTCGTTCAGCGTCGATCGAGGCCAGGTCTTCGGCTTCCTCGGCGCCAACGGCGCGGGCAAGACCACGACGATGCGGATCATCCTGGACATCCTCCGCCCGGACTCCGGCACGGCGACCTGGGCCGGCAGGCCGACGACGGACGTGCCGCGCAAGACGTGGGGCTATCTCCCGGAGGAGCGCGGCCTCTACCCCCGTCTCGGGGTCCTGGAGCAGCTCGTGTTCTTCGCCTCCCTGTACGCGATCCCGCGAAAGGAGGCCGCCGCCCGGGCCCGCGACTGGCTCGCCCGCTTCCGCATTCCCGAGTACGAGAAGCGCCGGGCCGAGGAGCTCTCGAAGGGC
>JACQEH010000268.1 GCA_016200675.1 Chloroflexota bacterium
AAGCCTCCGACGCCCTCATGGAGCAGGTGGAGCGGACCGAAGGAGTGAACGGTCGCCCGCACCTGGGCACCGAGCTTGCCGGAGAGCGACAGGAACTCGACCGGATGGCCGGACGCCTGGAACTGCCAGCCGAGAGACACACAGCGGTCGATGACCCTGGGGTTCGTGCCGTCGCCGGGCACCGCGATGCCGGTCACGTCGCCCTTGATGTCGGCCACGAAGACGGGAACGCCCGCGGCCGACAGCTGGCCCGCCATCAGCTGGAGGGTCTTCGTCTTGCCCGTTCCCGTTGCGCCGGCGATGAGGCCGTGCCGGTTGAGCATGGACAGCGCGATCTGGACCCTCGTCTCGTTGAAGGTCTGGCCGTCGTGCATGGCGCTGCCGAGGATCAGGCTCGGCTCGGTGAGGGTGTAGCCGGCCGTCATCGCCTCTGCGAAGGGCTTGTCCATGGCGTCGAGCTCCGTGGGCCGTGAAGGCTTCCTGAGGATGTGGACCAGCGTATCATCGGCCCCCGCTCGGGCAGCGCTCTTGCGCCGCGGGCGCGGACTCCACCAGAGGGGGACCACATCGATGAAGATCGAGGACGTCGAGGGCATCGGCGGGACATACGCCGCGAAGCTCCAGGCCGCCGGCATCAACACCACCGATGACATGCTCATGGCGGGCGCCACGTAGGCGAGCCGTGACAAGGTCGCCGAGATGACCGGCATCAGCGGCAAGCTCATCCTCGAGTGGACGAACCACGTCGATCTGATGCGCATCCCGGGCGTCGGATCCGAGTACTCGGACCTGCTCGAGGCCGCCGGTGTCGATTCGCCGGCCGAGCTCGCCCAGCGCAACGCGGCCAACCTCGCCACGACCTTCCAGGAGCTGGACGCGGCGCGCCCGAACACGGTTCGCCGAGTCCCGTCCCAGGCCACGATCGAGGGCTGGATCGCCGCTGCGAAGACGCTGCCGAAGATGGTCAGCCACTGACCGCCGTCCCACCCGCACATGCACGCAGGAGGTACCGGATGGTCTCCGAGTTCAAGTCGTTCCTGCTCAAGACCAATGCCCTCGCCCTGGCGGTCGGCGTCATCATCGGCGTCGCCCTGGGCGCGGTGGTCAACTCGCTCGTCAACGACATCATCATGCCGCCGATCGGGATGCTCCTCGGCAAGGTCGACTTCAGCCAGCTGAAGATCGTCCTTCAGCAGGGCACCGGCGCGGTCGGTGACGTCAACTACGTCGCCGAGGTGGCGATCCGCTGGGGCAACTTCATCAACGTCGTGATCGCCTTCGTGGTGATCGCCTTCGTGGTCTTCCAGATCGGGAAGAACTTCATGAAGGAGCCGCCGCCCGCCGAGGTGAAGACCTGTCCCTTCTGCAAGGAATCGAACGCGCCCGACGCGTCGAAGTGCAAGGCCTGCACCAGCGCGATCTGAGCTGACCCAGCGCGTCCCCCAACGGCCCGCCGGCGACGGCGGGCCGTTTGATTCCGCGGCGGTCCGCCGCGTCGGGTCCGGAGGCGGTGCCTACGGGGTGGAACCTCGGCCGTACGAGCCGAGGATCCGGACCATCGTGGCGGTCGACCGGAGGTCCTCGATGGCCGCGGCACAGGCCGGATCCGCCGCGTCCGCGTCGATGTCGACCCAGAAGACGTATTCCCAGGCCGCCGTCCGGCTGGGGCGCGACTCGAGCGACGAGAGGTTCACGCCGCGTTCCGCGAACGCCCGGAGCGCCCGGAGCAGGGAGCCCGGCTGATTGCGAACGGCGAACGCCAGCGTCGTCCGGCGGTCACCGCCGGAGCCGTCGGCCGAGGGCGGCGTTGCGGCATCCGGCGCGTCCTCGCGAGCCACGACGAGGAAGCGGGTCCGGTTGTCGACGGCGCCCTGGATGTCGTCGGCCAATATTTCGAGGCCGAACCGATGCGCCGCGCGGGGCGAGAGGACGGCGGCGGCCCCGAGCTCGCCGCCATCGGCGATCAGCTTCCCCGCGCCGGCGGTGTTGTAGGTCGTGAGCGTGGTCCAGGGTCGCGAGCGAAGGAACGCCTCGGCCTGACCCAGCGCCTGGATGTGGGAGTAGACGCGCTCGATCGCGTCGAGCGACTGGCCCGGCAGG
>JACQEH010000264.1 GCA_016200675.1 Chloroflexota bacterium
CCGCAGCCCGAGGGGCCGACAAGAACCATGAACTCGCCATCCTGGATCTCGAGCGAGAGATCCCGGACCGCGGCCACGTCACCGTACCGCTTGGTGACATGGTCGAACGTGACGGTGGCCATCGTCTACCTCCGGCCGGACGGACATCGCGGGTCCCTGCATCTCGCCGCGCCGTGCGCGGGCGTCGACGGACCCCGTACGTGGCCGCTCGGGCTGGGGCGATCGTACATCGCCGGGCCGGGCGCGGGAAGCGCCGCGCGGCCTGACCGCTCCGCCCGGCTGCGTGCCGCTGGCGTGCGGGCGGGTCAGGCCGGCGGGAGCTCCACGAACGGCCGGCGCCAGTCCGGCGCCTCGAACGGCGGCGCCCAGTAGACGCGCTCGCGGTAGACCAGGCCGCCCCGGAGCTCGAGGAGGTCCACCACGTGGTAGGCATCGCCGTCGGGGTAGGTCATCGTCCACTCGCCCCACCAGAAGTCGCCGCTGCCGTCGACCCGGATGACGGTATTGCCGGGCGTCAGGACCCAGCGATCCTCACCCCCGACGATCCGGGTGACCTCGACCTTCGGGACGCCGCCCGGATAGCCCTCGATGATCCTGGCGAAGTGCTCGCTGCCCTGGACCCGCTCGCCGGACTGGGGCCAGTCCACGGCCCATTCGGGATGTCGGAGGCGGGCCAGCTCGGCCAGGTCGTGGCGCGCCGAGGCGGCCGCGTAGGCTTCCACGATCTCGCGGCGATGGGCGCCGTCGCTCACGGGACCATCCTACGGCGCCGCCGCGGCGGCGAACGAGGCCATGTCGTGGAAGGTTGCGTCGGGCGTCGCCGCTGCCGGCGGTGTCGCGCCGAATCCCGGCCGATCATGGCGGCGGTCGATCCAGACGGTGTGGAGGGCCATGGCCTTCGCCGGCACGTGGTCGTGGAAGAGGCTCTGGGCGACGTGGAGGATCCGGTCCGCGGGCAGGCCCACCCGGTCCAGCAGGAGCTCGAAGTTCTGCTGCCTCGGCTTGTACCCGCGGGCCTGCTGGGCGGTGACGATCCAGTCAAAGGCGACTCCGAGTCGGTGGTTCGACGCCGCGAAGAGGTCGTCGTCGCAGTTCGTCAGCACGCCGAGGCGAAATCGCGTCGCCAGCCGGGCGAGTGCCGCCGCGGAGTCGGGAAACGCCGGCCAGGCCTCGACCGAGCCGCCGAAGCGGGCTGCCGCGCCGGGCCCGACCGCCACGCCGAGGCCGGCTGCCACGCGCTCGAGGCCGCCGGCAAGGACCTCCCGGTAGGGACGGTAGGGGCCGGCCTCGAGCTCCGCCTCGGCGGCCGCGTAGCGCTCGAGGAGCTCCTCGTCCGAGACCTCCAGGCCGTCGCGACCGAGCGCCTCGCGGAGGCCGGCGAGAATGCCGGCTTCCCAGTCGATGAGGGTTCCGTAGCAGTCGAAGGTGAGGGCCTCGAAGCGGCCGTACTCCAGCGCGGTCACGAGCCGATCATGCCAGCCCCGGACTTGCGGCGCCCGGCGGCCGTCGTGCGGTCGGCAGGGACCCGCGGCGCCCCCCGGCTCGGTGCGGGGCCGGCTCGTCGAGGCATCGAGTGCCGTCGGCGATGGGCGGGCGAAGTGGTCGTGGTGGCTTGGCCACGCTCCCTCCGGGAGCGCCCGGCACCTCGACCCGTGAAACCGGGTCCGGCGTCGCCGACGTAGCGGTGGTGGTGCATGGGCGGTTCCGCGGGCTGCATGCTCGTCCGCCGGGAGCGACGGCCCGGATGTTCCGGAGGTCGGTCGTGGATGGGCCAGTATTCGGCGCAAGGACCCGTCTCGCCGGCCGGCACGGCGGCGGCGATCGAACTGGGGAGGCGATGCGGATCGCGCTGGTCCATGACTACTTCACGCAGCTCGGCGGCGCCGAGCGCGTCGTTGGCGAGCTGGCGACGATCCTCGAGCCGTCGATGGTCGCCGCGTCGGTCGTCGATCGACGCCTCCTGCCGCCCCAGCTCGCGGGCGCCGACATCCGGTCGACGCCACTCCAGGCGCTCCTCGGTGCCGGCGCCCCCTTGGCATCGATGGCGCCGCTGCTGCCCTGGGCCTTCTCGGGACTCGACGTCGGGCCGGTGGACGCCGTCGTGTCCAGCAGCTCGGCCTTCGCCCACCAGGTGAGGGCGCCACGTGGCGCGATCCACGTGGCCTACGTCCACACGCCGGCCCGCTTCATCTGGCAGACCGACGACTACTTCCGCGAGCATCGCGGGCAGCGGCGGCTCCTTGCCCCGGCCCTGGCCTGGTTCCGCCGTACCGACCGGGCCGCCTACCGGCGCATCGACCTGGTGGTCGCGAATTCGGCCCACACGGCCACGCGTCTCGCCCAGATCCACGACACGGCCCCGCCGGTGGTCGTCCATCCGCCCATCGACCTCGGGTCGTTCAGGCCCTCGGCGGAGCGCAGCGGCCGGTTCCTCGTCGTCGCCAGGCTGCGGCCGTACAAGCGCCTGGACCTGGCGATCGCAGCCGCCGGCCGCACCGGGCTGGCCCTCGACGTCATTGGCAGCGGGCCCGACCTCGATCGGCTTCGGCGCCTGGCCGGGCCCACCGTGCGATTCCTCGGCCGCCGATCCGACGCCGACGTCGCCCGCGCCATGGCGAGCTGCGAGGCACTCATTGTCCCGGGGGCCGAGGACTTCGGGATGACGATGGCGGAGGTCCAGGCCGCGGGACGACCGCCGATCGCGCTCGGGGCGGGCGGCGCCCTCGAGATCGTCGATGACGGCGTCAGCGGGTTCCTGGTCGCCGAGCCGACGGTCGAGGCCCTGGCCGCGGCGATGGTCCGCGCCCGCGAGGCGCAGCTGGATGTGGCGACCCTGTGTCGCTCGGCGGCCCGCTTCGACCGCGCGCGGTTCGCGACGGCCATCCGAAGACTGGTCGCGGACGCGGCGGGCGGGGCGTGATGAGCGGTTTCGGCCCAGGCACGGTCCCGGTCTCCGGCCCCCGCCCGGTCGCGGCGGCGCGTCTCGATCGCCTGGCCCGCCTCACCGTCGCGGCGCTCATCATGACCATGCCGTTCCGCCTCCGGATCGACCCGCTCCCGCATCCCGCCACCGGCCTGCCGGCACCGCTCGCCGACGTCGTCGTGTACGCGATCGACGGCCTCATCGCCGTGACCCTCGGCGCCTGGCTCGTCGCCCGGGTCGTGGATCGCCGCCGGATCCGCCTGGGCCCCAGGGCGATTGCGCTCCCCGCCCTCGCCCTCCTGGGGCTGGCCTGGCTGACCCTTCCGTTCGGCGTCATGCCGAGCCTCAGCCTGTTCGGGGCCGTCCGGCTGACCGTCCTCCTGTGCCTCGCCCTGTACGTCGTGAACGAGGTCGACGGGCCGGCAGCGCTGGCCGTCCCGATTGCCCTGATGCTGGGCATCCAGGGCGTTGTGGCCGTCGCCCAGTTCCTCCACCAGGGATCGATCGGCCTGGCGGCGATCGGCGAGACGCGCCTTGGACCCGACGTGCCGGGCGTGGCCGTCGTCCTCCGCGAGGACGGCGTTCGCGTCCTTCGTGCCTACGGCCTGTCGACCCACCCGAACGTGCTCGGGGGCTTCTTCGCCGCGGGCCTCCTGCTGCTGCTCGCGTGGCGCCCGGGGCCCGCCCCCTCGCGACTCCTCCAGCTCGGCGTGGTCGCCGTCGCGGTGGCGGGCCTCGTCGTCACCTTCTCGCGCGGAGCGTGGCTCGGCGCGGCGGTCGGCCTGGTCGTCGGCCTCGTCCTCGTCGGCCGCCGCTCGCTCCGTGGCGAACGCCGCCATTGGCTCGCGGTCGGGGGCGCGGCGCTGGCGGTCGCCCTGGCGGCCGGCTGGCAGCTGCGGGGCGAGCTGGCGGTCCGCTCCGGCCTGGCGACCGCGGAGACGGCGACCGAGCGGCGCTCCGTCGACGAGCGAATGGCCCAGATCGAGCTGGGGTTGCGCGTCCTTGCGACGCATCCCGTGCTGGGCGTCGGGATGAGCGCGGTCCCGCTCGAGATGCAGCGCCTGGACCCGGCGTTCCCATGGTCCTTCTATCCGCCCCACCTGGTGCCCCTGGCGGTGGCCGACGAGCTTGGCATCGGCGGAGGGCTGGCATTCCTCTTCCTTGCGACCGCGCCGTGGGTCCTCCTGCTGCACCGGCGGCGCGCCTGGGAACCCGAGCTTGCCGCCGCGTCCGGGGCCCTCGCCGCGGTTCTCGTGGCCGGCCTCGTCGATGACTACCCGTGGGTCGGCGGTCCCGGCCGGACGCTCTTCTGGGTCGTTCTGGCCCTCTGGGTGGCGGCGCTCGGGCGAGCCTCGAGCCGTGCGGAGGCGGTCGCGTGAGAGCAGCCGATGGCGGTCCGGATCGGCCGTCGCCGGCCCGTCCGGCATCGCGACCGGCGCCGATCCCGGGACGGCTCGTCGACGCGCTCCTGCTCGAGATTGGCGGCTGGCTCGAGTCGCCGCCCGAGGATGCGGGCGCCCGGGTGGGGCGGCGGCCCGCCATTGCCCGGTCCGCCCTCCGGCGCCTGATCGGCGCCCACGGCCTGGGCCCGTACCTGGCGGCGGCGCCCGCCCTCGAGGGCCTCCGCGCCAACCTGCCAGCGGAGGACGTCGCCTGGCTGGAGGGACAGCTCGCGGCCAACGGGGAGCGGATCCGGCGCCTCCACGAGGAGCTGGCCGCCGCCCTTGCCGCGATGTCCGCCAAGGGCGTCCGGGTCATGCCCCTCAAGGGCGCACTGCTGACGACGAGGCACGCCGCCGGCCCGGCCATGCGCCCGATGGCCGACCTCGACCTCCTCGTCGCGCCCGGCGACCGCACCGCAGCCACCGCCGGCCTGGTGGGGCTGGGCTACCGCCGGCGGCCCCAGGGAAATCGGCGTCCCACGCACGACGTCTTCGAGGCCCCCAATGGGGATCGCGTCCCCTCCTGGGACGGCGAGCACCCCGACAACCCGCGCCCAATCGAGCTCCACACCGAGGTCCGACGCCACCTCTGGGCCTGGACGGACGACGACGACCTCACCCCCTTCCTGTGGTCCGAGGCACGCGACGCCCGTGTCCTTGGCCAGCCGGCGGCCGTGCCCTCCGACGCGGCGCTCCTGGCGCATCTCGCCGTCCACGCCACCTGCGATCTCCTCGTCGGGCGCGGGCGGCTCGTGCAGTGGCTGGATCTGGCCGGTCTCGCGGCTGGCCCGACCGGGACATCACCCGACCCATCAGGATTGCCGCATCCGAGGCTCGTCCACCCGAGCCTCAGCCTGGCGGCGCGACGGCTGCCGGTCTCGACCGCGGGCCTCGATCTACAGGCTCTCGAGAGCCTCGTTCCGGACGGCCTTCGACGCTGGGTGGCGAGCGTCCCGCTGGATCGCGGCTGCGGCCTGCAATCTGGGCGATTCCTGCCCGACGAGGCTTCGGCGATGGCGGCTCGCTGGGAGCGCTGGGCGCCGTGGCCCTGGCGGCTCCGGGTGGCCCATGGCGAGCGGCCGCTCGTCGTTGCCGGCCTCCGGCACGGGGCGCGCCTCGTCGCCACGGCCATCCGCAGGCCGGGTTGATCGAGGTGGAATGGGGTGGCCTACGGGGGTCGAACCCGTAACCTCTGGAGCCACAATCCAGTGCTCTGCCGATTGAGCTAAGGCCACCACGCGGGCCCATGCCGGACCGCCGGCGCAGGGCTCGGGCAGTGTACCCGGAATCGCCTCCGCTTCCGCGCCGGGCGGCCTCCTGCCCGGTCTTGTGGGGTCGCGTGCAGTGCGGTGCGAACGGCTGGTACCGACGGCCGAGACCGCCCGGGACCAAGGACCCCCGGACGCCCGACAGGGTCGCCCCTAGCGTCACGAGTGACCGGTCGGTGGAGGCCGAACGGACCGTAGAGCCTGGAGCAGGTCCCGCACGATGACGACCCCGAGCCAGCCGCCCAGCCGCCGACCCCGCCGTGGTCTTCGCGTCGTCCACCTCGCGGCGATCGCCGCGCTCGCCCTCGTGGTCGCGTTCCCGGCCACGGCTCTCGCGGCCGACGACGGCGGAGCCTGGGCGCCGAGCACCTTCTCCGCCGGTGACGAGGCCCGCCTTCTCCAGCTCACCAACGAAGCTCGGGCAGCGGCCGGCCTGAAGGCGCTGAAGCTCGACTCGAAGCTCGTCTCGCGAGCGCGCTGGCGGTCCCAGGACATGGCCACCCGGAACTACTTCAGCCACTCGATCCCGCCCGATGGCAAGAAGGTTTTCGACTACCTGACCGCGGATGGCTTCTGCTACGCCACGGCCGGCGAGAACCTCGGGACCAACACCTTCCCGGACGACATCGCCACCGACTCGATCCAGCAGGGCTTCATGGGTTCGGCCGGACATCGCGCGCTCATCCTGGGGAGCGGCTGGGATGTCATCGGGATCGGGGCCTACGAGGGCGCCGACGGCCAGCACCTCTGGACAGTCCTCTTCGCCGACGTCAGCGGCTGTGGCGCGGCGCCCGCGCCAACGCCCAAGCCAACGCCCAAGCCGACCGTCAAGCCGGCTCCCGCTCCGACGCCGAAGCCCACCCCGCGACCGACGGCGCCGCCGACCGTGCCGCCGGCGCCCACCGGCGCCCCGACGCCGGACGCCACGCTCTCGCCGACGCCCGAGCCCACCGTCTCGCCGACGGCGACCGAGGGTCCCTCGCCCGATTTCGCGACGCAGGCACCGACGGCCGGCCCGACCGACCACGCCGTCGGCGCGGCGACCGGCCTGCAGGTGCTCGACCGGCCGGTCCCCGGCAGCCTCGTGGACAAGATCATCGGGAACGTCGCGGGAGCGTATTTCGGCAACTGAGCCGTGCTTCGGCACCTGCGCCGGAGCATGAGAGCAGCCCTTCCGTCATCGGCCGTTACACTGCCCGCATCTCCGTCCGCCTGCCCCCAACCCGGAGACACGATGCCCCCGATCCTCGAGGCGCACGACCTGACCAAGCGATTCGCCCTGGGCGCCGAGACCGTCGAGGCCCTCCGCGGCATCTCGCTGGCGGTCCAGCCGGGCGAGTTCGTGGCGCTCATGGGCCCGTCCGGTTCGGGCAAGAGCACCCTCCTCCAGCTCCTCGGCGGCCTCGACCGGCCGACGACCGGCTCCGTCGTCTTCGAGGGCCGCGATATCAGCCACCTCTCCGACGACGAGGCAACCCGTCTCCGCCGCGAGCGGACAGGCTTCGTCTTCCAGGCCTTCAACCTCATCCCCCTCCTGAGCGTTCGCGAGAACATCGCCCTGCCCTTCACGATCGCCGGCCAGGACGCCGGCCGCGGCGAGGCCCACGACCGCATCCGGGAGGTCATCGCCCTCGTGGAACTCGAAGGCAAGGAGCGCTACCGGCCCGACCAGCTGTCGCAGGGCGAGCAGCAGCGCGTCGCCGTCGCCCGCGCGCTCGTGACGAGGCCGTCCGTTCTGCTGGCCGACGAGCCGACCGGCAACCTCGACTACACGACCGGGGGCGAGCTCCTCGACGCCCTCTGGAAGTCGAGCGAGACGGCGGCCCAGACGATCGTCCTCGTGACCCACGATGCCCGCGCGGCCGCCTACGCGGACCGGATCCTCGTCATCGGCGACGGCCAGATCACCGACGAGATCAGCCTCGGCCGGCGAGCCGATCACTCGGCGGCGCCGCTGATCGCCCGGCTCGCCCAGATCGGGCTCTAGGTCGTGGGCCTCGACCGGCTCGCCTGGCGGACGCTCGCGGCCCGGCCCCTCCGCACGATCCTGACCATCGCCGGCATCGCCCTGGGCGTGGCGGTCCTGTCGGCCTCCCTGACGATGGGTGCGGGTCTCGACGCGGCCATCGCCCGAACCGTTCGCGATGTCGTCGGGAACGCCGACCTGCGCGTCTCGGCCTTCCGCGAGGACGGCCTGTCGTCCGGGACGGCGGATGTCATCGCGGCCACGACCGGGGTGGCGGTCGTCGCCCCGACGGTGGAGCGCCGGACGTACCTTGCTCCCGTCCTGGGAGAACCGCTCCGCGGGGCCGTCACGATCGTCGGAATCGATCCGCTGCCGTATGCGCAGCTCCATCCGGTCGAGCTCGTGGCCGGTTATCCCCTCGCCCGGCCCGACGAGACGTCGGCGGTCATCACCGAGTCCCTCGCGAAATCCGACGGGTTCACGATCGGCAGCCAGCTCATCGTCCAGGGGGTCGGCTCTCCCGCCTACCTGCGGGTGATCGGGATCCTGGCCGGCCCCGGGCCGGCCGCCGGATCCGGCGGGCGGACGGTGCTGATCCCGATCGCGACGGCCCAGGCCGTCTTCGGGATGCGTGGCCTGAGCCGCGTCGACATCGGCCTGACACCGGGCGCCTCCGCGGCAAGCGTGTCGGCCGCGCTCGGCGACCGCCTGACGGCGGAGCCCTACGTCCTGTCGTCGCCGACCGACATCGCGGCCGGCCTCCGCGCCTCCACGGCGGACTTCCAGGCGATGACCGCCCTCGTGGCCGCGATCGTCCTGTTCGTCGGCTCGTTCCTGATCATCAACACCCTCTCCATGACCGTCGGCGAGCGGGCCCGCGAGGTCGGGCTGCTCCGCGCCGCCGGGGCGACGCAGGCCCAGGTTGTCCGGTTCGTCCTTGTCGGCGCCGCCTTCCTCGGCTCCATCGGCTCCCTCATCGGGCTCGTCCTCGGCGCGGCCCTCGGCGCGCTCATGGCCGGCAGCGTGCGGGCCCTCACCGGCTTCACCGCGACGGTCGAGGGCCTGAGCCCGGCGAGCCTCGCCCTCGCGTTCCTCGTCGGGCTCGCGGTCACGATCGCGGCGGCTATCGAGCCGGCCATTCGTGCGGCACGGATCTCGCCGATCGAAGCCCTCCGCGCGCGCCTCGACCTGCCGGCTGCGCGGCGCGGGCGGCTCGGGTGGCTGGCGGTCGTGTTCGCGGCCGTCGCGATCCTCGCCCTCGCCGTCTGGCCGCCGTCGGCGGGCACGGTCGGGGCCGATCGGGCCCTCGCCGTCTACGGGGCGCTCCTGGTGGCGACGCTGGCGAGCCCCTACCTCCTGCCACCGCTCGCCCGCCTGGCGGGCGTCCCGATCAGCGGCCTGCTCCGCCTCGAGGAGCGCCTGGCCCGCGGTTCACTGGGACGGGACCGCAACCGGACGGCCCTCACCCTCGGCGCTCTCGTCATCGGCCTGGCCATGATCGTGGCCCTCGGCTGGACGGCTCAGGCGGCCCGGGAGCGGGCGACGGCCTGGCTGGCCGACGTGGTTCCCGGCGACGAGCTCGTCTCGAGCATCCGGCCCGTCGCCGCCGACGAGGGCGTCGCCGCGTCGCTCGCCGCCGTGGCGGGCGTCGCCCGGGTCAGCCCCATGGCCACCTTCGACCTCGCCATCCGTGGCGTCCGCGTCGATGCCGCCGCCGTCGTGGGCGCGGACTTCCTCCGCGACGGCCGGCTGACCTTCACGGCGGGGGATCGGTCCGCGGCCCTCACCGCCCTCGACGCCGGCGGTGCGGTCGTCCTGCCGGCGGCCACCGCCGGGCGGCTCGGTGCGCGCGTCGGGGACGCGCTCGTCGTCGCCCTCGGGGGCGGGGCGACCCTCGACCTGCGGGTGGCCGGGATCGTCGAGCGCTCGATCCCGAGCGGCGGTGGCGAAGCCATCCTCGTCGGCTGGCCGGACGCCAGCGGCCCCCTGGCGGTATCGGGCGCCGATGTCTTCGCCGTGCGCTTCGCGCCCGGGGCGGGGGCGCCGGCGAGGACGGCCCTGGAGGCCAAGGCCACCGAGCTCGCCCTCGAGGCCAACCCGCTGGCCCGGGTCCAGGGCGCCGTCAGCGATGCCCTCGGACGGGTCTTCGGCCTCTTCGACGCCCTCGCGATCGTGGCCGTCCTGGTGGCCGCGCTGGGCGTCGTGAACACGCTTGCCATGGGCGTCGTGGAGCGGGTCCGCGAGATCGGCGTGCTCCGGGCCATCGGGATGACCCGTGGCCAGGCATCGCGGATGGTGGTCGTGGAGGCCGGAGTCCTGGGCGTCGCCGGGATCGTCCTGGGGTCCCTCGCCGGGCTGGTCGTCGGCGGGATCCTGCTCGCCTTGACCGGCGGGCTGGTCGCCGGGATCAGTCTGCCGTGGGCCTCGATCGCGATCGCGGCGGTCATCGGCCTCGCGGGCTCGGTGATCGCCGCCTACTACCCGTCGCGGCTGGCCTCGGGCGTGTCCATCGTCCTCGCCCTCAAGTTCGAATAGGCGCCTGAGGGACCGCCGCGTCAGGGACCCTGGACCGGTGCGGACGGCCGACCGCGCACAACCGTCTGCTAGACTCGCGGCGCGGCGCGTCCTGCGCCCCAGGAGGAGGCGGATGACGATCTCGGTGCCCCGGCTGGATCGGTCTGCCGCTGGTGAGCGCGGGATCACCATCGCCGACTTCCTCGTCCCGGTCCGCCTCGCCGAGGGCATCGGCGTCCGCGTCCGGCACCTGGCCCTGATCCTTGCCGGAGCCGTCTTCATCGCCCTGGCCGCCCAGGTCCATTTCTATCTGCCCGGCAACCCCGTGCCGTACACCGGCCAGACCTTCGCGGTCCTGGTGGCCGGCGGGGCGCTTGGCTTCCGGCGGGGCGTCGCGGCGACGTCTCTCTATCTCGTCCTTGGCATCGTCGGCCTGCCGGTCTACGCCGATGCCAAGCACGGCTGGGAGATCGTCGTCGGCGGTACCGGCGGCTATCTCGTCGGCTTCATCCTGGCCGCCGGCATCGTTGGGCGGCTGGCCGAACTCGGCTGGGACCGCAACCTCCTCGGGTCGATCGGGGCCATGCTCCTGGGCGATGCCGCCATCTTCACGATCGGCGTGCCGTGGCTCGCCGTCGCCTACCACCAGCCGCTCGCGTGGGGCGTGGCGAACGGGCTGACGCCGTTCCTCGGCGCCGAGATCCTCAAGTTCGCACTTGCCGCGGGCGCTTTCCCGGTGGCCTGGTGGATCGTCGGACGCCGGCCGGGGGACCGCTGACCGATCCCGCCGCCGGGCTGTTCGGTCCCGGCAGCCAGGCGTGGCGCATCGATCGCGAGGCGTTCCTCCTCTTCGGAGCGGGACCCCGGGCCCTCCTCCTTCAGGTCGCCCATCCGGCCGTCGCGGCGGGCGTCGACGCCCACTCCTCGTTCCGCGCGGACCCCTGGGCCCGCGTCGCCGGCACGCTCCTGTCCTACCTTCGGATCGTGTACGAGACCGCCGCCGATGCGCGGGCCGAGGTCCGCCGCCTGAACATCCGGCATCGGATGCCGCAGGCCCGCGCCGCCAACCGCCGGCTCGGTGAGGGGCCGCCCCCTCAGGGATAGAGCGTCGGGAACCGCGACCGGAGGATTGGGTCGAGGTTGGCCGGGCTGGCAAGCCGCAGCGTCTCGAGCAGCTGCCGGGTGCCGCCGAGGCCGAATCGGTTGGCCTCGAGATAGTCGTGGATGGCGGTCCAGTAGCGGTCCGTGCCCATCGCCCGGCGGACCTGGTCCAGGACCACCGAACCCTGGATGTAGACGTCCTCGTAGTAGCAGGCCCGGGAATAGGCGGTGATCGCCCGGTCGAGCGTCGTCCCGGCGCAGCGGCTGGCGCGCAGGAGGCCGAGCACGGTCCGGGCCGTCATGTCGGCGGCGGCCTCGTCGGCGAACGGCTGGCGCTGCTGGTCGCTGCCGACCAACCCGTAGAACCACTGGTGGGCCGTCTCGTGGTAGGCGAGGTAGGCGAGGTTGCCGGTCGCCGTCTGGCGGGGAACCCAGGTGAGCTCCGGCGACTCCATGCCGTAGCCGCCCGCGGTCTCGACGACGGTGTAGGCCGGCCACGGATAGGGGATCCCGACGCGGGCGCCGATCCGCTCGAGGGCATGCGCGGCCTCGGCGAGGACCCGCGTCCCGTCGAGGCCGCCCGGCCGGGTATAGACCCGGATCGGGATGCCATCCGCTGACCCCTCGGTCAGGCGAAAGTCCGGGGCCATGACCACGGCGACGTCGCGCACGTCGGCGACGTCGAACGTCCACGTCCGCCCGTCCAGGACCGGGGCGGCGCCCGGGGACGCCAGCACCATGGGGCGATCGGTCGTGACCCGGACGTGGACGGCGGGGCTCGTCGGCGTCTCAAAGGGATCGCCGTGGTTGGGGCGGTCGAACGGGAGCGGTGTGCTCACCCACGGGATCCAGCGGTAGAGGGCCAGCGTCCCGTCGGCCCGCGTGAAGAGCCAGTCCGAGCCGGTCAGGTCGCCCGCCATGCGGGCCGTGTAGCCGACGACGATCTTGGCCGAGGCGCCGGCCGGCAGGATCCCGCCGAGGGGCACGCTGATGGTCTGGTCGTCGATGGTCGCCCCGCTGCGTTGCCCATCAACGGTCGCGTCCGTGATCTCCAGGTGCCCGAGGCGGGCGGCGATCGTGTTCAGCTCGAGGCGATCGATCCCGACGCCG